>NZ_JBFARL010000236.1:0-11281 GCF_040674655.1 Actinomadura sp. NPDC049753
GCCAGACCGCGCGCAGCGGGCGTGCGAGGTCCAGCTCGGGGACGGGGACGCAGACCAGCCGCCCGGCGGCCACCTCGTCGGCGACGGCCAGATCGCTCACCACGACCGGCCCGGCGCCGGAGACGGCCGCCGCCTTCAGCGCGGTGGTGGACGCGAGCTGCAGCATCGGCGGCGCCGTCCCGCCGTGCGCGGCCAGCGCCCGGTCCAGGACCTCGCGCGTCCCGGAGCCCTCCTCGCGCAGGACGAGCGGCGTCCGCGCCAGCTCGGCCGCCGGGACCCCGGAGCGCCGCCGCGCCCAGGGGTGCCGCGGGCCGACCACGACGACGAGCCGGTCGGTGGCGACGACGGTGCCGTGCAGCCCGGCCGGCGTGCGCGCCCCCTCGACGAACCCGAGGTCGGCGCCGCCGCCGCGCACCTGCTCGGCGACGACGGTCGAGTTGGCGGTGCGCAGGGTGACCGCGACGCCGGGGCGGACGGTCCGGAGGGTCACCAGCCAGCCGGGCATCAGGTACTCGGCGACCGTGAGGCTCGCCACGACGCGCAGCCGCCCGTCGCGCCGCTCTCGTAGCGCGTCGAGCCCCGCGTCGAGCGCCTCCGCCGCCGCGACCACCTGCCGGGCCCACTCGGCGACCAGCGCGCCCTCCTCGGTGGGACGGGAGCCGCGCGGCGACCGTTCGAGCAGCGCCACGCCGAGCTGCCGCTCCATCGAGCGGATACGGGCGCTGGCGGCGGGCTGGGTGACGCCGACCTCGGCCGCCGCGCGCCCGACGCTCCCGAGCCGGACGACGGCGAGCAGCAGTTCGAGGGCGCCGAGGTCGGGGACGCGGTGCGAGACGGCCATGACCGCGATTCTACGGACCCATAGGGTTGCTTTATGGCCCCATAGAGCCATGACCTCTACTGATGACCGCGAATGCGGTGGAATCTGGACGTCATGAGCCTCCCCACCCCGAACCGCGCCCTGCTGGGCGCGCTCGACCGCCCGACCGAGGCGTTCCGGCATCTCGGTCCCAACTGGTACGCGGCCGTCATGGGCACGTCGATCGTGGCGAACGGGGCGAACGCGCTGCCGGTGGACGTCCCCGGCCTGCACGCCTTCGCCGTGGTCGTGTGGGCGGGCTCGCTGCTGATGCTCGTCGCGCTCATGGCGGCGCGCGCCGTCCACTTCACCCGGCACACGGACGTGGCGCGGTCCCAGCTCCTGGACAACCCCGCCACGGCGGTGTTCTACGGCTGCCCGCCGATGGCGATGCTCGCCGTCGGCTACGGGACGCTCATGCTCGGCCCCGAGGTGATCGGCGCCCGGGCGGCGATCGCCCTGGACGCCGTCCTGTGGACGCTCGGGACCCTCTACGCGGTGCTGGCCGCCGCCGGCGTCCCCTACCTCATGATCACCAGGCATCGGCCGGGGCCCGCGAACCCGACCTGGCTGCTGCCCGTCGTCGCCCCGATGGTCGCCGCGGCGCTCGGGCCCGCGCTCGTCCCGCACCTGCCGGAGGGCCAGGCCCGCGCCACGATGCTGTTCGGCTGCTACGGCCTGTTCGGCGCGAGCCTGCTGGCCACGCTGGTCCTGCTGCCCGGCATCTGGTCGCGGCTCGCGGGCGGGCCGCCGTCGCCGGTCGCCCTCACGCCGACGCTGTTCCTCGTGCTCGGGCCGCTCGGGCAGTCGACCACGGCCGTCGTGCAGATCGCGAACGCGGCGGGGCAGGCCGCTCCCGGTCACGCGGCGGCGGCGCGCGCGTTCGCCGTCCTCTACGGCGCGCCGGTGATGGGCTTCGCGCTGCTCTGGCTGGCCATCGCGGCGACCGCGAACCTTCGGGCGCTGCGCGGCGGCATGCCGTTCGCGATGACGTGGTGGGCGTTCACCTTCCCGGTCGGGACGTGCGTGACCGGCGCGTCCGGCCTGTCGCGGGCCACGGGCCTGGACGTGCTGACCGACGTGGCCGTGCTCCTCTACCTGTTCCTCGTCACGGCCTGGGCCGTGGCCGGCGTCCAGACGGTCCGGGGCGCGCTCAGTGGGCGCCTCTTCCTGCCCGCCGTCCCGCGCCCGGCGCCGCTGCTGCCGGCTCCGGCCGCCTGACACGACGGTCACGGCGGTCACCGCGGCCTCCGGGGCGGGCAGGAATACCCGCCCGGGGGTCGCGGTTCGGTAGGATAATTGAAAGTTCTACTATTTGGAGGCCGGCATGCAGTTCGGGATATTCACGGTCGGCGACGTCACCCCCGACCCGACCGACGGGCGCGTCCCGACCGAGGCCGAGCGGATCAAGGCCATGGTGGCGATCGCGCTCAAGGCCGAGGAGGCCGGCCTGGACGTCTTCGCGACCGGCGAGCACCACAACCCCCCGTTCGTGCCGTCCTCCCCGACCACGATGCTCGGCTACATCGCGGCGCGCACCGAGCGGCTGATCCTGTCCACCGCGACCACGCTGATCACCACCAACGACCCGGTGAAGATCGCCGAGGACTTCGCGATGCTCCAGCACCTCGCCGACGGCCGGGTGGACCTGATGATGGGGCGCGGCAACACCGGCCCCGTCTACCCGTGGTTCGGCAAGGACATCCGCGACGGCATCCCGCTCGCCATCGAGAACTACCACCTCCTGCACCGGCTGTGGCGCGAGGACGTCGTCGACTGGGAGGGCAAGTACCGCACGCCGCTCCAGTCGTTCACCTCGACGCCGCGGCCGCTGGACGGGGTCCCGCCGTTCGTCTGGCACGGCTCGATCCGCAGCCCGGAGATCGCCGAGCAGGCCGCCTTCTACGGCGACGGCTTCTTCGCCAACCACATCTTCTGGCCGACGGACCACTTCCAGCGCCTGATCGGCCTGTACCGGCGGCGCTACGAGCACTACGGGCACGGCTCCGCCGACCAGGCGATCGTCGGTCTCGGCGGGCAGGTGTTCATGCGCAGGAACTCCCAGGACGCCGTCCGCGAGTTCCGGCCGTACTTCGACAACGCGCCCGTCTACGGGCACGGGCCCTCGCTGGAGGAGTTCACCGCCGAGACGCCCCTCACGGTCGGCAGCCCCCAGCAGGTCATCGACAAGACGCTCTCGTTCCGCGACCACTTCGGCGACTACCAGCGCCAGCTGTTCCTGATGGACCACGCGGGCCTGCCGCTGAAGACCGTACTGGAGCAGATCGACATGCTGGGGGAGGAGGTCGTGCCCGTGCTGCGCAAGGAGTTCGAGTCGCTGCGTCCCGCGCACGTCCCGGCGAGCGCCCCGACCCACGCGTCCCGTCTCACCGAGGAGGTGCGATGACCACCCTCGCCGTCGTCTCCGCCGGGCTCGGGCAGCCCTCGTCCACCCGGCTCCTGGCCGACCGCCTCGCCGAGGCGGCGGCCGGCGCCCTCCAGGAGGGCGCGACCGTCGAGACGGTCGAGCTGCGCGACCACGCGCACGCCATGGTCGACGCGACCCTGACCGGTTTCCCGTCCGGGGCGTTCCGCTCCGCCGTCGAGACGGTGGCGAACGCCGACGGCCTCATCGCCGTCACGCCGGTCTTCAACGCGTCCTACACCGGGCTGTTCAAGACGTTCTTCGACGTCCTGGAGCGCGGTTCCCTGGAGGGCACGCCGGTGCTCCTCGGCGCGACCGGCGGCACCGCCCGGCACTCCCTGGCGATCGATTACGCGATGCGCCCCCTGTTCGCGTACCTGCGCGCTAGCGTCGTCCCGACCGGCGTCTTCGCGGCGTCCGCGGACTGGGGTAGCGCCGAGACCGCCCTGCCCGAGCGCGTCGCCCGGGCCGGCGCCGAGCTGGCCGCCCTGGTGGAGGCCAGGCCGGCCCCGGCGAAGGACGACCCGTACGAGGCGCCGGTGCCCTTCGAGCGACTTCTCGCCGGGAACTGAACTTGAGATTTGGCTTATATAAGCCGAGCCTGTAACTTGGGTCACGTGCACGCATTCGATGTGGTGGGCGACCCCGTCCGGCGCCGGATCCTCGAGCTGCTCGCCGACGGCGAGCGCTCGTCCGGCGAGCTCACGGCGGTCGTCCGGAAGGAGTTCGGGATCTCCCAGCCCGCCGTGTCCCAGCACCTGAAGGTGCTGCGCGACAACGGATTCGCCGTCGTGCGGGCGGAGCGGACGCGCCGGCTCTACGCTGTCGACTCAGCACCGCTGCAGGAGTTGGACGCGTGGCTCGAACGCTTCCGCCGGTCCTGGACGCCGCGTCTGGACGCCCTGGCGACCGAGATCGCCCGCGGGAAGCGCGCACACCGCACGCATCAGGACGACCCAGGGAGCGAGACATGATCGAAGTCACCGGCCAGATCAACACCGTCACCCGCACGGTGGGCGAGAAGGCGCTGGAGTCCGGCACCGCGAGGACCGCGACGATCAGCAGGGTCTACGACACCGGCGTCGACGACCTGTGGAACGCCGTCACCGACCCCGAGCGGATCTCCCGCTGGTTCCTGCCGGTCTCCGGCGACCTGCGGCTCGGCGGCCGCTTCCATCTGGAGGGCAACGCCAGCGGGACGATCGAGCGCTGCGACCCGCCGAAGGGGTTCGCGGCGACGTGGGAGTACGGCGGCCAGACCACCTGGATCGAGGTCCGGCTGACCCCCGAGGCGGACGGCCGGACCCGGTTCGAACTGGAGCACACCGCCCTCGTCGACCCTTCGCAGAACCAGTTCGGCCCGGGCGTCGTCGGCATCGGCTGGGACATGGGGCTCCTCGGCCTCACCATCCACGTGGAGTCCGGCGAGGACGCCCGGGCCAAGCTCGGCGACTCCTGGGCCATGTCCGAGGAGGGCCGCGAGTTCGCGCGGCAGGCCGGCGAGGGCTGGTACGCCGCCGACGTCGCGGCCGGCGCCGACGAGGCCACCGCCCGCACCGCGGCGGACTTCACCATCGCCATGTACACCGGGGAGCAGTGACCTCCAGCGCCGAACACGCCCGGCGTCCGCCCCTCCTGTCGCGGAGTCGTCCGTTGAGACA
The DNA here is from genome assembly GCF_040674655.1 of Actinomadura sp. NPDC049753. Taxonomy (NCBI): domain Bacteria; kingdom Bacillati; phylum Actinomycetota; class Actinomycetes; order Streptosporangiales; family Thermomonosporaceae; genus Actinomadura; species Actinomadura sp. NPDC049753. The sequence goes on from NZ_JBFARL010000236.1 coordinate 4,946, forward strand.
CGCCCTGTAGCCTTCGGTCACCGACGGTGACCGGCGGGGCAGAATGGCGGGGTGGACGTCAGGGTCGGTGTCCGCGTCGAGGGGGTCGTGCAGGGCGTCGGTTTCCGGCCCTTCGTGCACGGTCTCGCGACCGGCCTCGGGCTGTCGGGGCTGGTCGGCAACGACGCGGGCGGCGTGTTCATCGAGGTCGAGGGCGCACCCGACAAGGTCGGGCGGTTCCTGGACGGGCTGCGCACGCGCCCGCCCCGGCTCGCCCTCGTCGAGCGCGTCACCACGCGGGAGCTGGACGCCGTGGGGCGCGGCGGCTTCGCCATCGTGGGCAGCGACGCGTCGGGCGAGCGCCGGGCCCTCGTGTCCTGGGACGCGGCGACCTGCGACGACTGCCTGCGCGAGATGAACGACCCGGGCGACCGGCGCCACCGGTACCCGTTCATCAACTGCACGGGCTGCGGGCCGCGTTTCACGATCGTCACGGGCGTCCCGTACGACCGTCCCAACACCACCATGGCGGGCTTCGCGATGTGCGGGCCGTGCGCCGCCGAGTACGAGGACCCGGCCGACCGCAGGTTCCACGCCCAGCCGGTGTGCTGCCCGGCCTGCGGCCCGTCCCTCGCCATGCGCCCCCACGCCGACGAGCCCCTGGAGGCCGCGCGGGCGGTGCTGGCGCAGGGCGGGGTCCTCGCGGTCAAGGGCCTCGGCGGCTACCACCTCGCGGCGCGGGCGGCGGACCCGGATGCGGTGGCCGCGCTGCGCTCCCGCAAGCACCGCGAGGACAAGCCGTTCGCCGTGATGGTCCCCGACCTGGAGGCGGCCCGGGGCCTGTGCGACCTCTCGGCCGCCGAGGAAGAGCTGCTCACCGGGCCGCGGCGCCCGATCGTGCTCGCGCGACGCCGGCCGGGGGCCGCCCTGGCGGACGCGGTCGCACCGGGCGACCGGTCCGTCGGCCTCCTGCTGCCCTACACCCCCCTGCACCACCTGCTCGTCACCGAATCCGTCGTCCTGACCAGCGGCAACGTCTCGGACGAGCCGATCGCCTACCGCGACGAGGACGCCCTGGAGCGGCTCGCCGGCATCGCCGACGCCTTCCTCCTGCACGACCGCCCCATCCACATCCGCACTGACGACTCGGTGGTGCGGGCGTTCCGCGGCCGCCCGCTGCCCGTCCGCCGGTCCCGCGGCCACGCCCCGGAGCCGATCCCCGTCCCCGAAGGCCGCCCGGTGCTGGCGTGCGGCGCGGAGTCGAAGAACACGTTCTGCCTGACCCGCGACGGCCGGGCGTTCGTCTCCCACCACATCGGCGACCTGGAGAACCACGAGACGCTCCGCGCCTTCGAGGAGGGCATCGGCCACTTCCGGCGGCTGTTCGACATCGCGCCCGAACTGATCGCCTATGACCCGCACCCGGAGTACCTGTCCACGAAGTACGCCCTCGACCAGGACCTGCCCGGGATCGCCGTGCAGCACCACCACGCGCACATCGCCTCCTGCCTCGCCGACAACGGCGCGGACGGCCCGGTGATCGGCGTCGCGTTCGACGGCACCGGGTACGGGACCGACGGCACCCTGTGGGGAGGCGAGTTCCTGGTCGCCGACCTGCGCGGCTTCGAGCGCGCCGGGCATCTGGAACCGGTCCCGCTGCCCGGCGGCGCCGCCGCGATCCGCGAACCGTGGCGCATGGCGGCGGCCTACGGGGTCCCGGGCGACCTGCCGGTGGCCCGCCGCCCCGACTGGGCCGCGGTGACCGCCCTGGCCCGGCGCGGCGTGAACGCTCCGCCGACCTCCAGCATGGGCCGCCTCTTCGACGCGGTCGCCGCCGTCCTCGGCGTCCGCGACCGCGTCAACTACGAGGGGCAGGCCGCCGTCGAACTGGAGCAGTGCGCCGACCCCACCGAGACCGGCGCCTACCCGGCGGCGCTGAACGGCACGACCGGCTTCACGGTCGCGGGCGGCGAGTTCGTGGACGCGGTGGTGAGCGACCTCAGGGCCGGCGTCCCCGTCCCGGTGATCGCCGCGCGGTTCCACAACGGCGTCGCGGCGCTCGTCGTCGCCGCGGCCTCCCGCATCAGGTCGGAGACGGGCCTCGGCACGGTCGCGCTCTCCGGCGGGGTGTTCCAGAACATGCTCCTGCTCGGCCGCGCCGTCTCCGGCCTGGCCGACGCGGGCTTCGACGTGCTGACCCACCACCGCGTCCCTCCCAACGACGGCGGCATCAGCCTCGGCCAGGCGGCCGTGGCCACCGCCCGCGGCTGACGCGGAGACCGCCCTGGCCGGTTCCGGACGTGCCGCGGCAGCCAACGGCGACACTCCCGGGATGAACCGTCCCCACCAGCCGCGCGGCACCGGAGGCGCACCCTGGCGCGCGCCCGCGGGACGCCGCGCACGAAGCGAAACGGCGACGCGGTGCCCCGCCCCCCGGGCATGATCATCGGATGGCGGACGAAGGGGACGAGCGGCAAGAAGCCCGGCCGAGGTCATGGGCCGTCCGGCGATGGGCGGCCCCGCTGGCGCTGGCCGTGTCCGTCGCCGCCTCCATCGGCGCGGTGCACCGGCTGGCGGACGGATCGGTGCCCACCGCGCCATCCGGTGAGCAGCGCATGCCGCGCTTCACCGTTGCGATCGGGGATTTCGGGACCGGTGGCCAAGGGCGCAGGCCGAAGCCCTGGTTCCAGGTCAGAGCGGCCCGGGCCGGTGGGGTGCGGCCGCTGGACTCGGTGCCCGCGCCGCGCTCGGCCGGTATGGCGCAGTCTCTCGTCGCGGGGCCGGGGGAGATGTTCGTGCTCTCGGCCTTCGAGCAGACGTCGTGCACGACCCGGTTCTACCGGTTCCGTCTCGCCGCTGACGGCCGGGTGAGGGGACTCGCGCCGCTCACCGAGGAGACCGTCCCGGCACGCGTGGCCGGACTGGCCGTGAGCCCGGACGGCGCCCGTCTCGCCTACGCGACGGCCCCCTGCGCGCAAGCCGCGCAGCCCCAGGCGACGGTGACCGTCCTTGACATCGGCTCGGGTCGGCGACGGACCTGGAGCACGGCCGCCCCCTCCCTCGTCGGTGAGATCGTCTGGGCCCGCGACAGCCGCACGCTCGGCTACACCGTCGGCGACGTGCGGCCGGAGGCCGCACCCGGTCCCTTCCACGAGCGCAGGCTGGGGAACGTCACCGTCCACGCCCTCGACACGGGCGGGGGCGGAGCCGACCTGAGGAGCGGCCGCGTCCTGTTCCGGCAGCCCGACGACGCTGCGGCGGTCACCACCGCCGTGATGAATCCGGACGGCCGGGCGGGCTACGGCGCGATGAAGAGGGCGCACCCGGCGAGTTTCGTCCTCTTCTCTTTCTCCGCCGGCGAGCCGATGAAGATCACTCGGATCATCGGCCTCAAGCCGAACGCGGTCATGGCCCTTGGCTTCATCACCGACGACGGCCCCCGGTACGCCTGCCTCGGAGGAGTCGACTCCTTCGGCAGAGTGAACGAAGGCCGCTTCAGGGACACCTCGGATGGCGGCCAGAGCTGCGCGGTCGCCTACGGCTACTGACGTCGCCCCGGCACCCGCCGCCGGGCGGCGGTGTCAGAGGTTGCCCAGCACCCGGGTCGGGGTGATCTCGATGACGACGCGGTTCGGGTTCGGGCGCGGGGGCTTGTAGCGGGCGGTGTAGAGATCCTCCGCTTGTGCCACCGAGGCCGGGTCGGTCCGCAGGACGGCGCGGCCCTCGATGGTCGACCAGCGGCGGCCGTCCACCTGCGTGACGGCGGCGGGCAGGCCGGACGCGCCCGCGTCGCGGACATGGCGGGCCTTCGCCGAGGAGGCCGAGGTGATCACGCGGACGGTGCCGGCGTCCAGCGTCGCCCCCACGGGGACCGAGTGCGGGGTCCCGTCCGGGCGGAGGGTGACGAGGGTGCACAGGTGGCGTTCCCGCCAGAAGGCGATGAGGTCCTCGTCGGTCAGGTCCAGCCGGTGTCGTCCGTCCACCGGAGCAAGCCTATCCGGACTGGTCGGATTCGAGGGTTTTATGATTAGTTAGCGTAAGAAACTATCTGAGACGGGGGAGGGCGCGGCGTGCCGTCCAAGCACTATCCGTGGATCGCGCTGAGCAACACGACGCTCGGCATGCTGCTGGCCACGGTCAACTCCTCGATCGTGATCATCTCGCTGCCGGCGATCTTCCGCGGCATCCATCTGAACCCCCTCGAACCGGGCAACGTCAGCTACCTGCTCTGGATGCTGATGGGCTACATGCTCGTCTCGGCGGTGCTGGTGGTGACGCTCGGGCGGCTCGGGGACATGTTCGGGCGCGTCCGGATGTACAACGCCGGGTTCGCGGTCTTCACCGTCGGGACGCTCGTGCTGGCGCTCGACCCCCTGCACGGGGGAGCCGGGGCGCTCTGGCTCATCGGCTGGCGGGTCTTCCAGGGGATCGGCGGCGCCATGCTGATGGCGAACTCGGCCGCGATCCTCACCGACGCGTTCCCCGCCCACCGGCGCGGCATGGCGATGGGCGTCAACCAGGTCGCGGGCATCGCCGGAACGTTCATCGGCCTGGTCGCCGGCGGGCTGCTGAGCGAGATCAACTGGCGGCTGGTGTTCTTCGCCTCGGCACCCATCGGGATCGTCGGGACGGTCTGGGCGTACCGGAGCCTGGCCGAGACCGCCAAGCGGGCGGTCGGCGCGAGGATCGACTGGCTCGGCAACGTGACGTTCGCGGTAGGGCTGACCGTGCTGCTCGCCGCGATCACCTACGGGATCCAGCCCTACGGCGGGCACGACATGGGCTGGACGAACCCGTGGGTGCTCGCCGGGATGATCGGCGGCACCGCCGTCCTGGCGCTGTTCTGCTGGATCGAGACCCGGGTCGAGCAGCCGATGTTCCACCTGGGCCTGTTCCGGATCCGGGCGTTCGCCGCCGGCAACCTGGCCGGGCTGCTCGCCGCGATCTCGCGCGGCGGGATGCAGTTCATGCTCATCATCTGGCTGCAGGGCATCTGGCTGCCGCTGCACGGCTACGACTACGAGGCCACCCCGCTGTGGGCGGGCATCTACCTGCTGCCGCTCACCGCCGGCTTCCTGGTCGCCGGACCGATCTCGGGGCACCTGTCCGACCGGCACGGCGCCCGCGCGTTCGCCTCCGGCGGCCTCGTGCTGTCGGCGCTGGCGTTCGCCGGACTGCTGGTGATCCCGACCGACTTCGGGTACGGCACCTTCGCACTGCTGATCTTCCTCAACGGGATCGGCTCCGGGCTGTTCGCCGCCCCCAACACGACCGCGATCATGAACTCGGTCCCGGCGGACCAGCGCGGCGTGGCCTCCGGGATGCGCGCCACCTTCATGAACGCCGGCATGGTGCTGTCGATCGGCGTGTTCTTCTCGCTGATGATCGCGGGACTGGCCGACACGCTGCCGAGGACGCTGACGCGGGGCCTGACCGAGCACGGCGTCCCGGCCGGGCCCGCCGCGCAGGTGGGCGGGCTGCCGCCCGTCGGCACGCTGTTCGCCGCGTTCCTCGGCTACAACCCGATCCAGAACCTGCTCGCGCCGTTCCACGTGCTCGGCGGCCTCGCGCCGGACGACGTGGCCACGCTCACCGGCCGCTCGTACTTCCCGCACCTGATCTCCGAGCCGTTCCACCACGGCCTGGTCATCGTGTTCGGCATGGCGATCGCGATGTCGCTGGTCGCGGCGCTGGTGTCGCTGCTGCGCGGGCGCCGGTACGTGCATGACGACGACGCCGCGGGCGAGCCCGCGCTGCAGAAGGCGGGCCGCAGCACGCGCTGACCCGCGCGCGGGTGGCGTAAACGCGGACCGGCCGCCCGCGGTGGCGGGCGGCCGGTCCGGAACGCGCGGAAGGCGCGCGGGGTCAGACGCGCCAGGACTGGACGAGCGCGTCCAGCGTCACCTGGTCGTAGACGATGCCCTGGGCCTTCAGCTCCTGGGCGACCAGCTCGCCGTCGCCGTGGTGCTTGGCCAGCAGCCGGTACACCGCGTACGGGAACCAGTGGTTGTCGCTGATCCGCTGGATCTCGGCCTCGTCGCAGCGGTAGCCCTCGGCCCTGACCTCGGCGAGCGTCGCGGCGACGTCGCCGTGGCGGCGTTCGAGGATGTCGATGACGAGGGACCGCAGGTTCTCCGGCGCGGGCCCGCTGGGCACCTCCTCCTCGGTGACGGTGCCGTAGGAGCTGCGCCCGTTGAGGCTGCCGCGCGACGCGGCGCTGACCACGGCCAGCTCCGGCTCCGGCTCGGGGGCCGGAGCGGGGGCCGGAGCGGGGGCAGGCGCGGGCGCGGGCTCGGTCGCGGCGGGGGCCGCGGCCGGAGCGGAGGCGGCCGGCGCGGCCGGGACCTGCGCGGCCTC
>NZ_JBFARL010000237.1:0-11263 GCF_040674655.1 Actinomadura sp. NPDC049753
GTCGCCGTCCGCGCCGCGGTGCTCACCGGAGCCGAGGTGCGCGTCCTGGAACCGGGGGCGCCGGATCTTCCCGCGCAGGGCATCGGCGCCCCGCGCGCCCGACCGGGCGCAGGGGTCCCCCCGGACGCGCGGGTCCGACCGGACCGGGCCGCCGGAGGCGTCGGAGGGCGCGCGGGCGGGTACGTCCGATCGGTCGGAACGTCCCGATCCGGGCGACCCGTGGTCGGCCGCCACCGGCGGCCCCATCGACATCGGGTAGAGCGGGAGTGGCTCCAGCCAGGGGCGACGCGAGGAGGAGGAAGGGTTACATGACCCTGACCATCGGCGTGGATGTGGGCGGCACGAAAGTGGCCGCGGGGGTCGTCGACGACCGGGGGACGATACTGGAGAAGGTCCGCCGGCCGACTCCCTCGACGAACCCCAAGGAGACCGCCGAGACCATCGCCGAGGTCGTCGACCTGCTCAAGGGCAAGTACGAGGAGGTCGCGGCGGTCGGGCTCGGCACCGCGGGCTTCGTCGACGAGACCCGCTCCACCGTGCTGTTCGCGCCGAACCTCGCCTGGCGCGACGAGCCGATCAAGGAGAAGGTGGAGAGCCTCGTCGGGCTGCCGGTGGTCGTGGAGAACGACGGCAACGCCACCGCGTGGGGCGAGGCCCGGTTCGGCGCCGGGCGCGGCGAGAACTTCCTCGTCCTGGTGACCCTCGGCACCGGCATCGGCGGCGGCATCATCATCAACGGCGAGCTCTACCGGGGCCGCTTCGGCATCGGCGCGGAGATGGGGCACTTCCGGGTCGTCCCGGACGGGCGCCGCTGCGGCTGCGGCAACCGCGGCTGCTGGGAGCAGTACGCCAGCGGCAACGCCCTCGTGCACGAGGCGCGCGACCTGGCCCGGGTGGCGCCCGCGATGGCGGGCCGCCTCCTGGAGCTCGGCGGCGGGCGGCCCGAGGGCATCAGCGGCCCCGAGGTGTCGCAGGCCGCCCGGGAGGGCGACAAGGCGGCGCTGGAGTGCTTCCGGACGATCGCGCACTGGGCCGGCCAGGGCCTGGCCGACCTCAGCGCGATCCTCGACCCGGGCGCCTTCATCATCGGCGGCGGCCTGTCGGACGCCGGAGACCTGCTGCTCGACCCGGTCCGCGCCGCGTTCGAGGACGCCCTGACCGGCCGCGGCCACCGCCCGCTGCCCGACATCCGGATCGCCGAGCTGGGCTCCGCGGCGGGCATCGTCGGCGCCGCCGACCTCGCGCGCGTCCGCCCGTTCCAGGACGTGATCGTCTAGGCGTGGCCGCCGTCCGGCTGCTCTCCTACAACGTCCGGTCGCTGCGCGACGACCCGGCCGCCGTGGCCCGCGTCGTCCGCGCGAACGCCCCGGACGTGGTGTGCGTGCAGGAGGTCCCGCGCTTCTGGGGATGGCGGCTGCGGCGCCGCCGCCTGGCGCGGGACTGCGGCCTGCGGATCGCGGCGGGGCGGCGGGCCTGCGGGCTCGCCGTCCTCGCCGCGCCGCACGTGCGCCGCGTGGCCCGCGAGTTCCACCTGCTCACCCCGGACCCGGGCCTGCACCGCCGCGCCCTCGCGATCGCCGTCCTGGAGGTCGGCGGCGCCCGCCTGATCGCCGCGAGCACCCATCTGGACCTGGCGGAAGGCCCGCGCCTGCGGCACGTCCACGAGATCCTCGCCCACCTCGACCGCGCCCGCGACCGCCACGGCGCCCCGGTGGTGCTCGCGGGCGACGTCAACGAGGAGCCGGGCGGCCCGTCGTGGTCGCTGCTGGCGGACCGCTTCCAGGACGCCTACGCGGTCGCTCCGGCGGGCGGGGAGCTCACCTTCACCGCGCGCGCCCCGAAGCGCCGCATCGACGGCGTCTTCGCGGACCCCGCCGTGCGGATCACCGCGTGCGGGGTCCCGGCCGACGAGGCCGGCGACCATGCCCTGGCCACCGACCACCGGCCCGTGCTGGCCGAGCTGGGGACGCCCTAGACGACGGCCCCGTCGTCGGGGTCGCGGGGCTCGTCGCCCATGCGCAGGACGAGGGTGACGAAGCCCCCGATGAACGCGGCGACGGCGAGGAAGGCGGCCCAGCCGGGGACCTCCCAGTCGAGGATGACGGTGACCAGCAGGTAGACGGGGCCGCCGATCAGCGCGATCCAGGCGCCCTTGGTGAGCGGGTCGGCGCTCGGCAGCGGCGGGGGAGGGGGCGGGACGTAGTGCCCCTCGTCGTCATCGTCGTCGCCGGGCGGGAACACCGCCTCCTCGGCCGGCTTGATCACGCGGGCGCGGGGCAGCCGCCCGGTGCGGTCCTCGCCCTCGCCCGGGGGGTCGGCGGGCTCGCGGATGTTCTCCTCGTCGGGCCACGGGACCTCGTCGCCCTCGGGGACGGCGTCGTACCCGGCGACGATCTCGGCCCAGATGGCGTCCTCGTCGCGCTCGGCGGCGGCGCCCGCCTGGCCGGCGCCCGGGTCGGCGAGACCGGTCCCGGCGCGCTCCGCGGCGTCGAGGCGGTCGGCGTCCGCGCGCTCGGGGTCGAGCACGTCGGCGTCGGCGAGCTCGGAGCCGTCGCGGTCGCCGTCGGCGCCGCGGGCGGAGGCCTCGCGGAGCCGGGCGAGGTGCACGCGCAGGATGCCCTCGGCGGCCGGCTTCATGTCGACGTCCACGTACAGCCGGTCGAGGACGTCGCCGGCGACCGGCTCCGCCGCCGCCTCGGCGATCTCCGGCAGGCCGGACGGGGACGCCGCGTAGGCCGCGACGCCCGCCTCGCCGAGCGCCGACAGCATCGCGTCCGCGAGATGCGGCGCGAGGTCGACCAGTGGGGCGTAGGTCTCCGCTGACAGTCCATTGCCACGGCGATTCACGGGGCCGGCTCCTTCGACGACTCCGGCGTGACCGACAGCACCGGCATGGCGGCCTCCGCTCCCCCCATTGACATGTGGTGCCCGGTCGCCCCGCGTGGAGGCACTCCCGGACACCCCGAAACGTGTGTCCCACGGTATTCGCTGCGCCGCCCGGGACAAGCCCCCCGGCGCACCCGATTGAGATTTACCGCTCCGAGCCTACGGTTATTCCCGGCCCGCCGCCGGGGCGGCCGGGTCCCGGTGAGGGGTACCGGTCGGTAGATCGGTGGGACGGAGAGTGGGAGGATGTCCCATCATCTCCCGTCGGCCAGGACCGGGGCACGCCCGCGCGGGGGCGTCCGGTCCGAGGGAAAGGTACCCGCATACGATGCTCTGGTTCTGGATCCTGCTGAGGATCGTCCTCTCCCCGGTCATGTACCTGCTGTGGTGGCCGCGGAACCGGGGGGCGCGCAACGTCCCGAAGCGAGGGCCGGCGCTGATGGTGAGCAACCACCTGTCGTTCGCCGACCACTTCTTCGGCCCGCTGCCGCTGATGCGCCCGATCTTCTTCATCGGCAAGGAGGAGTACTTCACCGGCCGGGGGATCAAGGGGCTGATCAGCAAGGGGTTCTTCACCGGCGTCGGGGTGGTGCCGGTCGACCGGACCGGCGGCTCGGCCGCCGAGGCGGCGCTGCAGACGGGGCTGCGCATCCTCGGCGAGGGCAAGCTGCTCGGCATCTACCCCGAGGGCACCCGGGCGCCCGACAACCGGCTGTACCGCGGCAAGACGGGGGTCGCGCGGCTGGCGCTGAAGTCGCGGGTGCCGGTGATCCCGATGGCGATGGTCAACACGTTCGAGCTCATGCCGCCCGGCAGGCCGTACCCGCGACTCGGGATCCGGCCGGGCGTGCGGTTCGGCGAGCCCATGGACTTCTCCCGCTACTACGGGCGCGAGGACGACCACGAGGTGCTCCGCGAGATCACCGACGAGATCATGATGGCGATCCAGAGGCTGTCCGGGCAGGAGTACGTCGACCGGTACTCCGCCGAGGTGAAGGCGGAGCTGGCCGGCAAGGAGGTGCGTCCCGTCGAGGACGACGACGGAGGGCTGAGTGACCGCGGCTGAGCCGCGCGGGACGGGCCTGGAGACCGCGCTGTGGCGGGCCGTGGCCGTCTACCGCGGGCTCGCCCTGTGCTACGCCGCGGTCGTGATCGCCATGAACCACGGCGGCTACGCCCACCCCCTCGGCGGATGGGCCGTCCTCGCCCTCATGGCCGGATGGACCGGCTACGCGTCGTTCGCCTTCGGCCCCGGCGGCCGGGCGCGCTGCGGCCGGCCGCTGCTGGCCGCCGACCTCGCCGTCGCGGCGGGGTGCGTGCTGGCGACGGCGTGGGTGGAGAAGGCCGGGAACATCTCCGCCGGACGCCCGACGCTGCCGGTGTCGTGGGTGGCGGCCGCGGTGCTGGCGTGGGCGGTCGCGGGCGGGCGGCGGGCGGGCGTCGTGGCCGCGGCCGTCCTGGCCGCCGCGAACCTGATGGTGCACGCGGCCGCCGGGACGAGCGGTATCGGCGGCACGACGTTCAACGGCATCGTGCTGCTGTTCTTCGCCGGCCTGGTCGTCGGGCACGTCGTGCGGCTGGCGCGAGAGGCGGAGGCGCGGCTGGCGCGGGCCGTCGAGCTGGAGGCGGCGACCCGGGAGCGGGAGCGGCTGGCACGCCGCATCCACGACTCGGTGCTGCAGGTGCTGGCGATGGTGCAGCGGCGCGGCGGCGAGCTCGGCGGCGAGGCGGCCGAGCTGGGCCGCCTCGCGGGCGAGCAGGAGGCGGCGCTGCGCTCCCTCGTCGGCGCGGGCCCGGCGGCTCCGCCCCCGGACGCCTCCGACGGCGGCACCGACCTGCGAGCGCTGCTGACCGGGCACGCCTCCACCTCCGTGACGGTGTCGACGCCCGCCACGGAGGTGCGGCTGCCGGCCCACGCCGCCGGGGAGGTCGGGGCGGCGGTGGCGGCGGCGCTCGACAACGTCCGGCGGCACTGCGGCGAGGGGGCCCGCGCGTGGGTCCTGCTGGAGGACGGCGAGGGTGAGGTGACCGTCAGCGTCCGCGACGACGGCCCGGGCATGCCCCCCGGGCGGCTGGACCGGGCCGCGGCGGACGGGCGGCTCGGCGTCGCCCAGTCCATCCGCGGCCGCATCGCCGACCTCGGCGGCACCGTGTCGATCGTCTCCGCGGAGGGCGACGGGACCGAGGTCGAGATGACCGTGCCGCGGGCTAGGGTGTGACCGTGAGCGACGTTCCCCTCCGGCCTCTCCGGGTCATGGTCGTGGACGACCATCCGATGTGGCGCGAGGCGGTGGCCCGCGACCTCGGCGAGGCCGGGCACGACGTGGTCGCGACCGCGGGGGAGGGCCGCGCCGCCGTCCGCATCGCCGCCGCCGCCCGACCGCAGGTGGCCGTGGTCGACCTCCAGCTGCCCGACCTCAGCGGGGTCGAGGTGACCCGGCGCCTCGCCGCCGCCGACCCGCCCGTCCGCGTGCTGGTGCTGTCGGCCAGCGGCGAGCAGCAGGACGTCCTGGAGGCGGTGAAGGCGGGCGCGACCGGCTACCTGCTCAAGTCCGCCGCCCGCGAGGAGTTCCTGGACGCCGTCCGGCGGACCGGCGAGGGCGACGCCGTCTTCACCCCGGGGCTCGCCGGGCTCGTCCTCGGCGAGTACCGCCGCCTCGCCGCCGCCCCCGCCCGCGAGGACGACGACGCGCCGCGGCTGACCGAACGCGAGACCGAGGTGCTGCGCCTCGTCGCGAAGGGGCTGACCTACAAGCAGATCGCGCAGCGCCTCGTCCTGTCCCACCGGACGGTGCAGAACCACGTGCAGAACACCCTCGGCAAGCTCCAGCTCCACAACCGCGTCGAACTCGTCCGCTACGCCATCGAGAAGGGCCTCGACGAGGAGGAGTAGCCGCGGGGCGAACCGCCGCGGCGGCGCCTGCGTCTCAACGCCAGAAGGCGAAGAGCGACGGGAGCGCGTCATGGCGGACGAGATCCTGGGGCCCGCGCTGGGGTTCCTCGCGGCCCACCTCCTGGTCGGGCTCGTGCTGCTGGCGATCCTGCGGAGGATGCGCGCCGCGGTGCGGCGGGGCAGGCCCCCGGCGCGCGACCTGCATCCCTACGAGGTCGCCTACCTGCGGGGCGGGGGGCGCCACGCCATCGCCGCCTCGATCACGGCGCTGCGGCTGGACGGCGCCGTCGACGCCTACGCCGACGGCAGGCTGCTGGCCACCGAGCCGTCCGCCTCCGGGCCGCGCGCGGCCGGCACGCCGCTGGACGCGGCGGTCTTCGGGGCGGTCGCCCACCTGCGGGCCGGGACGCTCGCCGAGCTCACCGCCGAGCCGGGCGTGCGCGCGGCGCTCGACCAGCTCCGCGACGGGCTCGCCGCGCAGGGCATGGTGCTCGCGCCGGCCGGGCGCCGCCGCCTGCGCAACCTCCAGGCGGTCATGTTCGGCTGGATGATGCTCGGGTTCGTCGCCTTCGTCATGAACGACGCCTTCAGCGGATTCCCGGCCAAGGTCGTGCCGATCGCCGAGCTGATCGGCCTCGGCTTCGGGGCCATCGGCCTCGCCTCGGGCGCCGAGCGGACGCGGGAGGGCGAGCTGGCCGTCGAGCGGGCCGAGGAGTCCCGGCGCGCCCTCGACCCGGCGAACGAGCCGTCCTACGCCGGGCTGCCGGCGCCCGACGCGCTCATGGGCGTGGCGCTGTTCGGCACGGCCGCGCTCATGGCGCTCGACCCGATGTTCGCCCAGACGGTGGGGCTCGGCCGGTACCTGGAGATGGCCGGGGTCGCGGCCGCCTCCGGCGGCCACTCGGGCTCCTCCTGCTCCTCGACCGCCTCGGTGTGCTCGTCCTCCTCCTGCGGTGGCGGCGGCTCGTGCGGCGGCGGGAGCGGCTGCGGCGGCGGAAGCGATTGCGGAGGGGGCGGCGGCGGTTGCGGAGGCGGCGGCTGCGGCGGAGGGAGCTGAGATGCGGCTGGGCGTGGGGATCGGCTGGCGTCCCGAGATCGCCGGGTTCGTCGGCGCGCTGCCGGGGCTGCGCTTCACCGAGGTGATCGCCGAGTCGGTGCACCCGGCGGAGCCCGCCCCGGAGCTGCTCGCGCTGCGCGACCGCGGCGCGGCGATCGTCCCGCACGGGGTGCGGCTGTCGCTGGGTGGCGCCGAGCCCGTGGCCGCCGAGCGCGTCGCGCACCTGGCCGCCTGCGCCGAGGCGCTCGGCGCGCCGCTGGCGAGCGAGCACGTCGCGTTCGTCCGCGCGGGCGGCGTCGAGGCCGGGCACCTGCTGCCGGTGCCGCGCACCCGGGCCGCGCTGGACGCGCTGACCGCCAACATCCGCCGGACGCAGGCGGAGCTGCCCGTCCCGCTGGCCGTCGAGCCCATCGCCGCGCTCTTCGACTGGCCGGACGCCGAGTACTCCGAGGCCGACTTCCTGACCGAGCTGCTGGAGCGCACCGGCGCGCTCCTGCTGCTGGACGTCGCCAACGTGTACGCCAACGCGCGCAACCGCGGCGAGGACCCCGCGGACCTCCTCGACCGCCTCCCGCTGGACCGCGTCGCCTACTGCCACGTCGCGGGCGGCTCGGAGGAGGGCGGGCGGTACCACGACACGCACGCCGCCGCCGTTCCCGCCGAGGTGCTGGAGCTGGTCGCCGAGCTGTGCGCGCGGCGCCGCCCGCCCGGCCTCCTGCTGGAGCGCGACGGCCGCTACCCGCCCGCCGCGGAGCTGCGAGCCGAGCTGGACGCCGTCGCCGCCGCCTCCGGACTGGAGCCCGTCACATGAGCGGATTCGACGCGAGCGGATTCGACACGAGCGGATTCGACACCGGGCTGGCGGCGGCGCAGGAGGCGCTCGTCCGGGCCATGACGGCGGGCGGGCCGATGCCGGAGGGGTTCGACGCGGACGCGGTGCGGGCCGCCGCGCACGGGATCCTGCTCAAGCGGGCGGGCGAGGTCGCCCGCGCATGGCCGGCCCTGTCCGCCTCGTACGGGACGTCCTGGAAGGCGGTCTTCGCGGCGTGGGCCGCCGAGCGCCCGACGCGCGGCTCCTTCCGGGACGGCTGGGACTTCGCGCGCGAGAACCGGGACCGTCTCGCCGGTGACGCGGCGCGGGAACTCGCGCTGGCGGAGGTGCGGTGGTCGTATGACGGGCAGGCCCCGCCGCGCCCGCGCGGGGCCGCGGCGCGGCGCGTGCCCGGGGGAGTCGCGGCGGCCTTCCGCGGACGGGTCCGCGTCTTCGGCCGGGTCCCGTCCGGCTGAGGGCGCCGTCGCCGCGAACGAAGTGCCGCGCGGCCCTGCCACGGGCTATGGTCTAGACCATTGGCGGCGCGCCGGGGCATCCGGTGGGGGCCCGCGCCGCCGCGTGCGACGACTAGGCTGAGAACGTGGACCGAGGGAGGAGCCCGGTGGCGGGAGAAGGTGACGGCATGCGCGTCGGAGTGCTGACCGGAGGCGGAGACTGCCCCGGCCTGAACGCGGTGATCCGCGCGGTCGTCCGGAAGGGCGTCCAGGTCTACGGCTACGAGTTCGTCGGGTTCCGGGCCGGCTGGCGCGGGCCCCTCGAAGGCGACACCGTGGCCCTCGACGTCCAGGCCGTGCGCGGCATCCTGCCGCGCGGCGGGACGATCCTCGGCTCGTCGCGGACCAACCCGGTCAAGGTCGAGGGCGGCGTCGAGCGGATCAAGGACAACCTCGCGGGCCTCGGCGTGGACGCGCTGATCGCCATCGGCGGCGAGGACACCCTCGGCGTCGCGCGCGAGCTGTACGCCAACGGGGTCAACGTCGTCGGCGTCCCGAAGACGATCGACAACGACCTGAACGCGACCGACTACACCTTCGGGTTCGACACCGCGGTGAACATCGGCATGGAGGCCGTCGACCGGCTGCACACCACCGCCGAGAGCCACCACCGCGCGCTGATCTGCGAGGTCATGGGCCGGCACGCGGGCTGGATCGCGCTGCACGTCGGCATGGCCGCCGGCGCCAACGTCATCCTCATCCCCGAGCGGCCCTTCGACATCGAGAAGGTCTGCCAGTACGTGGAGAGCCGGTTCAAGACCCGCTACGCGCCGATCATCGTGGTGTCGGAGGGGGCGCACCCCATCGACGGGCAGATGCAGCTGCAGACCGGCGAGCGGGACGCGTTCGGGCACGTCCGGCTCGGCGGCATCGGGCAGGCCCTCGCCGACGAGATCGAGAAGCGCACCGGCAAGGAGGCCCGCGCCACCGTGCTCGGGCACATCCAGCGCGGCGGCACCCCCACCGCGTTCGACCGCGTCCTCGCCACCCGCTTCGGCCTCCAGGCGATCGACGCCGTCAAGGACGGCGACTACGGCAAGATGGTCGCCCTCCAGGGCACCGACATCGTCCGCGTCGGCCTCGACGAGGCGACGAAGGAGCTCAAGACCGTCCCGCTGGAGCGCTACTCCGAGGCCGAGGTCTTCTTCGGCTGATCGTCCCGCCGGGCGGGAACAGGGAATGCGGGTCGCGGTGTTGGCCTCTCTGGGCCACACTGGAGGTCCCCTCTTTACCCTGTTCCCGCCAGGAGGATCACGCATGACCACGCTCGACACCGCGCCCGGCACCGCGGCGGCGGACGTCCGGGAGCAGTCGCCGGTCGACGGTGAGCCGTGCGTGCTGCTCAAACTGGGCGAGATCGTCCTCAAGGGCAAGAACCGCGAGCAGTTCGAGCGCCGCCTCGCCGACAACGTGCGCACCGCCGTCCGGCCGATCGCCCGGGTGGACGTCGTCCGCCGGCACGGCGTGTTCATCGTCCGCAAGCACGACGCCGATCTCGCCACCATGGAGCGGGTCGCGCAGCGGATCACCGACGTCATGGGCATCGTGTGGGCGCACCGCGCCTGGCGGGTCGGCAAGGACCTCGCCAGCGTCGAGCGCGCCGCCCTGGAGCTCATGGACGGGCGGACCGGCTCCTTCGCCGTCCGGTCCCGGCGCCGCGACAAGCGGTTCCCGATGACCTCCACCGAGCTCGACCGGCACATCGGCACGCTCGTCACCGCCCGCTACGGCCAGCCCGTCCGGCTCAAGAACCCCGACCACACCCTGTCGATCGAGGTCGACCGCGACGAGGTGTTCGTCTACTCCGGCGGCCTCGCCGGGCAGGGCGGCCTGCCCGTCGGGATGAGCGGCCGCGGCCTCGTGCTGATGTCGGGCGGCATCGACTCGCCCGTCGCCGCGTACCGGATGATGCGCCGCGGCCTGCGCGTCGACTACCTGCACTTCTCCGGGATGCCGTTCACCGGCCCCGAGTCGATCTACAAGGCGTACGCGCTGGTCCGCGAGCTGGACAAGTTCCAGACCGGGTCCCGGCTGTTCGTCGTGCCGTTCGGCAAGGCGCAGCAGCAGATCAAGTCGTCCGGCGCCGACCGGCTCGCGGTGATCGCGCAGCGGCGGCTGATGCTGCGCACCGGGGAGGTCCTCGCCCGGCGGCTGCGCGGCTCCGCGCTGATCACCGGCGACGCGCTCGGGCAGGTGTCCAGCCAGACCCTCGCCAACATCACCGCGCTGGACGACGCCGTCGAGCTGCCCATCCTGCGGCCCCTCGTCGGCATGGACAAGGTCGAGATCATGGACCAGGCGCGCCGCATCCGCACCCTGACGATCTCCGAGCTGCCCGACGAGGACTGCTGCACCCTGCTGGCGCCCCGCCGCGCCGAGACCCGGGCCAAGATCGATGACCTGCGGCAGATCGAGAAGCGCCTCGACGTCGGCGAGCTCGCCGACCAGCTCGCGGCGTCCGTCCAGGAGCACCGGCCCGCCTACGGCGACCCGGCCACCACCTGACCCGCCGCGCCCGCCCGCGGCCAGGGCAGGTCACGGAGCGAGCCGCCAGGCGAGCGAAGTGGGCCGGAACTGTGAAACGCGGGCTAGCGGGCGTCGAAGTCCGTCGGGCGGGGCGGCTCGGGGCCGTCCGGGCCCATCAGGGTGATCCGCTCGATGCGAACGATGCGGAAGCGGCGGCCCGCGACGGCGATGCCGTTGCGGCGGCTGTCGTCCTCCAGCAGCTCCGCCGCCTCGGCGAACCGGGCGACGTCGTCCTCGGCGGGGCTCTCCACCGCGGGCACCACGTGCCTGAAGTAGGTGGCCAGCGAGTCGCGGGCCTGCTGCGGCGCGTCGTACAGACGCCCCACGGGCCGCCAGCGCCGCTCGCCGCGCTCGGCGACCGTGAACGCGGGCGCCAGCGCGACCGGGGTGAGGAACGCGCCGGACGGCTCGTTCCCCCTGGCCGCCGCGGCGTCCAGCACCTGGCACAGCAGCTCGGCGGTCGCGAGGTCGGACGCCGGGCCGTCGTCGGGCAGCAGCTCGTGCGGCCGGACGGGCGGGACGCGGCCGCCCGCCGGCAGCGGGTCCAGGTCGGTCGGGCGGGGCGGCTCGAGATA
>NZ_JBFARL010000238.1:0-3205 GCF_040674655.1 Actinomadura sp. NPDC049753
ACGTGGAGCAGGAGAGCGACCGCGACATCGACGGCCTCTCCCGCATGGTCCTCACCGACGCCGAATCGGCAGCGCGGGACCGGGCGAGGGAGTGCGGCGGTCGCCGCTGCAGCCCGTGCAAGGCTCGGCGCTCTCGTGCGCCGGCTCGCGCGCGCTCGCCGCGACCGGGACGGCTGCGGACCTGGCGTGGGACCTGGCGTGCGACTCGGCGGCGGGTGCCGCCTCGTCCCGGGCCCGGTCGACGCCGGGCTGCGCCTTCGGCGCCTGCTGGACCGCGGCCGTCGCGCCGTCCTGCAGCAGCGGCTGCTGGTCCGTCACCCGGTGGACGAGCCCCCCGATGACAGGACGCTCCTGAAGGAGGTCGGACAGGCGCACGCGCGGCACACCGGCCTCCTCGGCCACGTCACGCACCTGGCGGACGGTCCGGTCCTTGCCGTCGAGCACATCCTGCTGCCGTGCCCGCAGGTACCGGACGGGGTGCTCCCTGATCTCCCGCACACCCCCCGGGACAGCTCCGGAAACAGGGCCGAGCCCAGGACCAGGGCCCACGCGAGGAGCGGAGTCCGAAACGGTCTCGGAGAGGGATTCCGACACACCGCTGACCGAAGACCCGGCATGCCGGTCGTGACGCCCCTGCCCGCCGTTGCGGACCAGCCCGCCTCGACGGACCTGACCGCCCTGAGCGGCCTGACCGGCGTGACCGACCTGGCCGCCGCGGGTGGCGCGGCCGCCGTTGTGGCGGATCTGCCCCTCGTGCCGGGCCTGACCGGCCTGGCCGTTGCGGGCCTGGGAGTCGTGGCCGGCGGTGAGGTCGCGGATGGCCGCCGCGCCGTCCAGGTTGGCGACGCGCGGGGTCTGGTCGAGGAGACCGTGGTCGTCCGGGCCGGCGGCGGGACGTGCGGCCCGCTCGGCGGCGAAGGCGGAGTGGGTCAGCGCGGAGAGCGTGAGCCATCCCGCGAACGCGAAGCCCGCGACGGCGACCAGGCGGACCAGAACGGAGAGGAGGGCGTGCCGCGGCCGACCCTGCGGGCGCTTCGCCTCGCGCTGGATCGGTTCGGTGTGCACAGCCGCTTCCTCTCGTCGTCGTGGCCGTGGCCAGGCCGTTTTCGGGTCCCGGTCGTTCCGGACGGCATGAACGTAGCACCGCGACGGAACCGATCAAGGAGCCATTGCCCGGTCTCCCGCCGTGTCTCCCCATCATTTACCGTTGCATTAATCCGGCTTTTATCTCGGCCGGTTTCCCGGCACCTGTCGCCCTTTTTGCCAGGCTCTTTCTTTTTGTCGGGACGCACGGCTTTCTTCGGGGCCTCGATGCCCTTGCGGGACCGTCAGGCACCGCCCCCATGCCTGGCGTCCGGGGGAAGCATGGTGGACGGTATCGGTGCGCTACATTCAGTGAGCGGGCGGTCACTTCCGGCCGTCCAGCGAGGAGCCTGCGATGATCGATCCCTCGTCCGCGATGGCGCGCCTGCTGCCCGCGCGCACCCAGCGCCCCCGGCGCGAGACCCGCCGGTTCGTCACCCGCGCCGACGCCGATCTGATCATGCTCTCCGCCGTTTCCACCGCTCAGGACGCGGCGCCCGCGCGCGGCCGGCGCGGCGCGTGGACGCTCTACTCGCGCCTGCAGTGGTCCGTGGCCGTCGCCAAGGCCGAGCGCGCGCGCCGCCGGGCCCGGCCGCCCTGGGTGTGACGAGCGGCCGGTCCCGGAGAGCCGGGAGCCGGCGGGCGCCCTGGGGCGCACCGCCGGCTCGGAGGAGGATCCTTCACCTCTGGGAGGAGGTTCCCGGCTCCAGGAAGGCGGACCGTCGGCTCGCCGGCACCCGCACGCGCGGCGTCCGCCGGACGATGTGGTGCGCGATCCGCCGGGCGGCGAAGTCGGCGCCGTGCACGAACCGCATGACCGGCCCGAAGGTGGGGGCGGCGGCGAGCCCGGCGAAGTAGAGGCCGGGCGCGGACGCCTCGAAGTCGCGGCTGAGCACCGGCGCGCCGAGCCGGGTCGTGATCCGGTCGCGCAGCTCGGGAGCGAGCAGGGTGAGCCGCTCGACGTCGGGGACGAACCCGGTCGCGGCGATGACGTGCTCGACCTCCGTGACGAGGCGGCGCCCCTCGTGGTCGGTGGTGGTGAGGGCGACGCCGTCGTCCTGCTCGACGGCCTTGGCGAGCAGGCGGCCCGTCGAGACGCGGATCCGCTCGTCCAGCCGGTCGCGCAGCCACCAGGAGCCCGCCGGCGGGAGCGTCTCGCGGACGATCCGCCGCCGGGTCCGCTCCGGCAGGTACCGGACGAGCCCGGGCCGCTCCGCCCACAGCCACGTCCGGTAGCCGGTGCCGAGCCCGGACCTCGGCCCCTCCCGCAGCAGGGTGCGCGGCGACCGGCGCTCCTCGGGGACGGTGTTCCAGTCCAGGACGCGCCGCCGGGCGATCAGGTGCGGCCGCGCCCCCGCGTCGGCCAGCAGCACCGCCGTCTCCAGCGCGGACTGCCCGGCGCCGACGACCGCGACCTCCTTGCCCGCGAACAGGCCGAGGTCGCTGTGGGCGCTGCTGTGCGAGACGAGCCACGACGGCATGCCCGCCAGCTGCTCCGGGATGTGCGCGAACGGCCCGACGCCGACCGCGACGACGACCGCGCGCGCCGCGATAGCCTCGCCCGTCGACAGCGTGACGAGGTAGCCGCCCGCGATGCCCTGCTCGACCTTCACGACCTGCGCGTCCTCGGTGCCCGGGACGGCCTCGGCGGCGAACCAGCGCCCGTACTCCACGAACGTCTCCAGCGGGATCGGCTGCCCGATCCGCCAGCCCGGGTGGCGGTCGGTGAACCGCAGGCCCGCCTGCGGCGCCCCGAGGTTGGAGGCGAACGGCTCGGACTTGAGGTACATGCCGAGCGGCATGTTCGCGTCCCAGAACCGCATCGGCTCGCCGATGACCCGGACGTCCAGCCCGAGATTCTGCAGGTAGGCCGCCGTCGACAGGCCGTAGGGCCCGGCGCCGGCGATGACGACGTCGCTGGCCGAGTCGCTCATGTTCGATTCCCCCCGTGTGTGCGTGGTGTTACCTGGTGCGGAGCCGTTCGACCGCGCGGAGCGCGCTGCGCCGCCCCATGGCGAGGAAGGGCGGCAGGTCGTCGCCCGCGTACCAGGCGAACTCGTCGGCCTCCCGCAGCGGGCGGAGGGCCTCCCGCAGCGGGCGCAGCCGCGGAAGCCGCGGTGTT
>NZ_JBFARL010000238.1:3305-11213 GCF_040674655.1 Actinomadura sp. NPDC049753
CCGGGATCCGGTGTTCCGGGATCCGGTGTTCCGGGATCCGGTGTTCCGGGATCCGGTGTTCCGGGATCCGGTGTTCCGGGATCCGGTGTTCCGGGATCCGGTGTTCCGGGGCGCGGACGCCGGGCCGACCGCGCGAGGTAGTGGTTCTCCACGAGCAGGTGGCGGCCGGGCGCCGGGCGCGCGTCGGGGACGGGCCGGCCCGACTGGTGCAGGTGCAGGACGCGCGCGAGGTCGAGGCCGTCCTGGTCGGTGAACAGCCGGAACTGCGCCCCGATGCGGGGGTTGAAGTCCAGCAGGTGGTGGACGCCGGTGGCCGCGTCGAAACGGAAGTCGAGGTCGACGAGGCCGCGGCAGCCGAGCAGCCGGACGATCCGGACCGCGAGGCGTTCGAGCTCGGGGCTGGCGACCCACTCCCCCGCGACCGTGTGCCCGGCCTGGGGCGGGTGCGCGAGGTGCTTGCGGCCGGTCCCGCCGAACAGGCAGTCGCCGTCCTCGTCGAAGTAGCCCTGGAAGAACCAGTCGCCGCCCGCGGGCGGGATGCGCCGCTGCAGGACGAGCGGGCCCGCGCCGCCGTGCGGGTCGCGCTCGCGGGTGGCGGCGAACAGCCGGTGCAGCTCGCCGAGCGTGGGCACCAGCGTGGTGCTGCGCATCCCGGGGCGCATGCGCCACGGCCGCGCCCACTTGGCGATCAGCGGCAGGCCGAGCGCGGCGGCGGCCTCGTCGACGTCGGCGGCCGACTCGGGCGTGAGGCTCGGCGGGCACGGGACGCCGTGCCGGTGGCACGCCTCCAGCAGCCGGGCCTTGTCGGCGACGCCGCGGGGGACGCCGGGGTCCTGGCGGGGGAAGACGAAGTGGGGCCGCAGGCCGTCCGCGTGCTCGGCGACGAAGATCGCTCCCGCGTCGTCCATCGGGACGAGCAGGGCGGGGCGGCCGATCCGCTCGCCGATGGTCCGCAGGTGGGCCAGCAGTTCGTCCGGACGTTCGGCGGGCGGCCCCCAGGGGTGCCCGCGGTAGAGGTAGCGGGAGCGGGACGAGGGGTTGCCGCGCCCCTCGAGGATGGCGTGCACCGGGACCCCGGCGCGGCCGAGGCTGCGGATCACCGCCAGCGTGCCGTGGTGGAACAGGTTGCGGTCGGTGCGCAGCAGCAGGGCGGGAAGGCCCGGGTCGAGGCGCGCGTTGCGGGGCTGCGCGGCCCGCGGCCGGCTGTCGAAGAACATTCGCTCAGGCCCATTCCCTCGTATCGCGGCGCACGACATCCCTTCCCCACGGTAAATTTTCACGTTTTCCGCCCCGCCGACTTTTTCGCAGCGGGCTCCCGAGGGCATACGATACGCATGCGAGCTGCGGATATCCATTCGGCAGGGCGGCCGTTCGAACCCCGGCGAAAAAGGTCGCCGTTCTGGTGTCCGCTCCCTCCTATTCTGGCCGCATCCGTGGTGTTGTTCGCCCTCATGGCGTCGGCACTGGTGACGTGGCAGCAGCCCCGGGCAATTCACCGATGGGCGGCACATGTGCCGTTGGGGGCGTTTCTGGGGTCGGGCCCGGAGGGCGTGGCCCGGGTGGCCCGCTTCGAGCGCTGGCTCGGCTCGACCGTGACGGTGGGGCGCACCTACCTGCCGGGCGACGACTGGGGGGCGATCGAGGGGCCGCGGGGCATGCTGGCCGCGTGGGCGCACTGGAAGGCCGCCGACCAGCGGCGCATGCTCGTCCTCAACGTCCCGATGATGGCGCCGAACGAGGCGGGGATCCCGGTGCCGGTGCTGGCCTCGCTGCTGCGCGGCGGCATGCGCGGCACGTTCGACGGCCACTACCGCACGCTCGCCAGGCGGCTCGTCTCCCTGGGCGTCGGCGACGCGGTCATCGTCCTCGGCTGGGAGATGAACGGCGAGGTCTACGCCGGACGGTGCGCCCCGGACCCGTCAGCGTGGAAGGCCTATTGGCGCAGGATCGTCGGCACCATGCGCGCGGTGCGGGGCGCGCGCTTCCGTTTCGATTTCGCGCCGACGCGGGGTCAGGACGCGATCCCGTGGACGGACTGCTATCCGGGTGACGACGTCGTCGACATCATCGGTTCCGACAGTTACGACCAACCCGAGGGAAAGTCATTCCAGGATTTCGTCGACGAGCCCTACGGGCTGCGCGAGCAGGCGGAGTTCGCGACCGCGCGCGGCAAGCCCCTCTCGTTTCCTGAATGGGGCCTGTTTCGCAATTCCGACAATCCCGCCTATGTACGGGGAATGCACGACTGGATCATGTCGCACGACGTGGTCTACCAGTCGATCACGGACTACTGCCCGCACGGGGTCTGGTCGTGCGGCGGCGGGAACCCGCGTTCCTCCGCCGTCTACCGGGAGCTGTTCGGCGGCGTGACCGCTCCGCCGCCCCCGGGCAAGGGCCCGTTCACCCCGACGCCCGCCGCCTCCGCACCGGCCACATCCGCACCGGCCACGTCCCCACCGGCCACATCCGCGCCGGCCGCCCCGGCGTCGGCAGTTCCGGCTCCCTCCGCGCCGATCCCGCCCACGCCGCCCTCCGTCCAAACGTCGATCATGCCCTCCAAGTCGCCGAAGCCGGTGAGGCCTTCCCATCCGGCTTCGCTACCGCCGTGGACGGGGCCGCCCGCCACCGCCCGCGCGTCCACCAGGGCCTCCGCGGGGGTCTCGCCGAGCCCGGCGACGTCGCGGGTGACGGCCGCGAGGAGCGCCACCGTCCGGCCGATGTCGTAGGCGGCGGACGCGGCGACCGCCGCGCGCCCCTCCCGCTCGGCGATCCCCGGGAACAGCAGCCGCCCGGCCATCTCCTCGGCGAGCGCGGCGGTGTCCTCGACGGGCACCAGCGCGCCCAGCCCCGGGCGGACGACCTCGGTGATGCCCGGGATGTCCGTCCCCACGAGGGGGCGCCCGGTGGCGAGGGCCTCCAGCGCGGTCAGCGGCAGCCCCTCCCAACGGGACGGCAGCACGATGAGGTTGGACGCCGAGAGCCAGTCGCGCGGGTCCTCCACGGCCGGGACGAACCGGACCCCGGCCACGCGCTCGCGGCGCAGCCGGTCCAGGTCCTCGCCGTCCCCCACGATGGCGAGCTGGGCGGACGGGCAGCGCGCGGTGACGCCCGGCCAGGCCGCGAGCAGGACGTCCTGCCCCTTCTGCCGGGTCAGCCGCCCGATGCACACCGCGAGCGGCACGGCGGCCTCCAGGCCGAGCCGGGTGCGGGCGGCGAGGCGCGCGGCGGCGTCGGCGGGCGCGAACCGGCGCCGGTCGACGCCGTTGCGGACGAGCCGGTACGGCCCGCGCACGCCCGCGCTCACGCCCTCGCGCAGCTCGCCGATCCCGACGCAGACCAGGGCGTCGCTCCACCGGGCGCCGGCGCGTTCCCACAGGCGGCTGAGGGTGTCCGTCCGCCCGGTGGCGGCGAGCCACGACCAGCCGTGCGGCTGGAAGATCGTGGGCGTGCCGAGCGGGCGGCGCAGCAGCCGCCCGGCCAGGCCCGCCTTCGCGGAGTGCAGGTGGACGACGTCCGGGGCGAAGCCCTTCACCAGTCGGCGGAGGCTGAGCGCCTCCAGCAGGGTGCGGGGGCCGGGGGCGCGCCCGGCGTCCCACCTGAGCCAGGGCACGCCCGCCGCCATGCACCGCTCGGGCAGGTCGCCGCCCGGCGGGCAGGCGACCGCCACCTCCCAGCCGCGCCGCCGCTGGTCGCCCGCCGCCTGCCCGACGTAGACGGCGACCCCGCCCGCGTTCGGCTGGCTGACGTGCAGGATCCGCAGCGGGGTGTCGTCCCGCGGGTCAGTCATGGAGCAGCGGGGACGCGCTCCCGGGCAGGCCGGCGTGCGCTCCCGGCCCCCCGCGCCGCCGCTCCGACAGGTACGCGCGGGTCCGGGCGAGGCCGGCGTAGGCGGCGGCCGGGGCGGTCCGCCCGAGGATGATCCGCTCGTTCCGGACGGCCGCCGGCCGCCACTTCAGCTTGTACGGCTCGTCCCCGCGCAGCAGGCTGACTCCCTCGCGGCGCCGGTCCCGGGCGAGGGCGAGGTCCTCGCGCAGCATCATCAGCGAGACGTCCACGCGGGACCGCAGGTCCGGCAGCGCCCCGTAGAGGTAGGCGCCGACGTGGCGGTGCCCGATCAGGACGAGGTCGCTGGCGACCAGCCGGCCGTCCCACCGGTACTGCAGGACGGCGGCGCGCCCGTCGCGGGCCATCCCGGCGGCCGCCTCGGCGAGGTGGCGGCGGAACCGCCCGCGGGTGTGCTCGGGGTTGATCGGGCGGCCGCGCCACTGCCGGGCGTGCAGGTCGAGCAGCGCGTGCACGGCGCCGGGGACCTGGTCCGCCGGGACGCTCTCCGCCGTGATGCCGCGCACGTCGATCTTGCGGAGCTTGGCGCGCATCTTCCCGGCGGTGCGGCGCGGGAGCCGGTCCAGGACGGCGTCGATCCCGGCGCCGGCCCCGGCGTCCCCGCCGCCGGCGGGCAGTTCGAGGCACACCGAGGACGGCGTCCGCCACGTCCGGCGCGGCCACTGCGCCGCCACCAGGTGCGCCGCCGAGCCGGGACGCACCTCGCGCAGGTCGAGCGCGCACCATCCGCGCTCGTCCAGCAGGGCCCGGACGAGGTGCCGGACGGCGCCGTCGGCGTGGACCGGGTCGAGCAGGACGTCGGTGAAGTCGCTCTGGTCCGCGGCGATCGGGACGAGCACGGGGAACCCGTGCCGCACGCCCGACGCCAGCGGCGCCGCCGCGACGAGCCTGCCGCGGTGCCGGACGGTGGCGAGGCGGAGCCGCCCGCGCGTCCCGTACCAGCCCCACCACGACTTGATCCACTCGTAGGCCTGGAAGGGCGTCGCGGACGGGCTGCGCTCGTAGAGGTCGCGCAGGTCGTCGGCCAGGGCGATGAGGGCCTGCTCGTCCCGGTGCACCTCGGCCGACCACTCGGTGGAGGCGCCGGGCGGCGCGGTCAGCAGGGAGGGCGCGGTCACGGTCACGAGCCCACCTCCACGCGTCCGGTGGGGACGGGACCGGCGACGGCGGCCGCTCCCGCCGCCGACGGGACGCGGCTCCGCTCCCGGCGTCCGGCCCGCCCGCGCTGTCCGCTCATGACGGCGGCCGCCAGCCCGGCGAGCAGGATCCCCGACGCGGTGCCGACGGCGACGCCGAGCGGCAGGTTCGGCGACGACGGCACGGCGGGCGGTTCGGCGAGCGTCATCAGCGCGACGCGGACGCCGGTGTCGGAGCGGTGGGACGTCCCGTACCGGACGAGCGCGTCGGCGGCGGCGTTGGCGTACGCGGCGGCGTCGCGGGCCGTCCGGCCGCTGCCCGAGAGCTTGATCAGGGGCGTGTCCGGCGAGGTGGACGCCTGGATGTGCTCGCGGGTGGAGCCGCTCTCCCCGTCCGGCAGCGGGAGCGAGGAGTAGGCGAGGGTCTCCGGGAGCGGCGCGAGCCGCCCGAACGCCTGCGCGAAACTGACCGCCGCCGGGCCCGACTGGCCCTTCCCGGCGTCCACGACCAGGACGAACGCCGTCGCGGTGTAGGTGGTGGGCGCGAACACGGCGTAGCCGAGCCCGCCGAGGAACCCGGCGAGCACGAACGCGATGGGCAGGCCGAAGCGCCGCGCCGTCGCGGTGACCAGCCCGCGCAGGCGCCGGGCGGCCGGGCCGGCCCGGCCGGCCCGGCGCACCGTCCTCGGCGGTCTCGGCGGCCTCCTCCTGGCGTCACGTCGCTGCATCATGAGCCCTTTCTCGTATCGGTTCGGCCCCGCCGGCGAACGGGTCGGGGCGGTAGAGCCGGGCGAGCTCGGCGGCCCGCTCGGCGACGGCGTAGCGGGCGACGGCCGGCGCCACCCGCGTCCGGTCGCGGGGTTCGCGCAGGACGCGCCCGAGTTCGGCGCTCCAGACCCCGGCGTCGGAGGGCAGGCGGCGGGCGTCCGGGGCGTCGCCGGGCGGGAGGTGGTCGAGGGCGGGGCAGGCGGTGTAGCGGACGGGCAGCCCGGCGGCCAGCCCCTCCAGGACGCCGAGCCCGAACGTCTCCTGGACGGACGGCGCGGCGAGCACGTCCATGGCGGCGAGGGCGCCCGCGACGTCCGAGGTGGCCCCGGCGAAGACCACGCGGCCGGCGGCGCCGCGCTCGTGCGCCAGCCGGGCGAGCGCCTCCCGCGCCGGGCCCGCGCCGACGAGCAGCAGCCGGACGCCGTCCAGCCGCGCGACCGCCTCGACCAGCAGGTCGAACCGCTTCGTCGGGACGAGGCGCCCGACGCCGCCGACGACGGGCTCGTCAGGGCCGATCCCGAGGCGGCGGCGCGTCGCGGTCCGGCGGGCCGGGTCGAACGCGAACGCGGCGGCGTCGACGCCGTTCGGGATCACGACGATCCGGCCGGGGCGCACGCCCCAGGCGCGGAGCCGGTCGGCGACGGCGGGCGACACCGCGACGGTCGCGGACCCGAGGCGCTCGGTGGCCCGGTACAGGGCCCGGACGCCGCGCGTCGTGGCGCGCCCCTCGATGTGGCCTTCGCCGAGCGAATGCTCGGTGGCGATGACGCGGGGCGCCCCGGCCATGCGCGCGGCGATCCGGCCGTACACGCACGCCCGGTAGAGGTGGGTGTGGACGACGTCGTACCGCCCCCGGCGGATCAGCCGGGCCAGCCGGGGCAGCGCCCCGAGGTCCCGGTTGCCGCGCATCCCGATCTCGTGGACGGGCACGCCCGAGCGGCGGATCTCCGCGCCGAGGGCGCCGGCCCGGGTGAGGGTCGCGACCTCGCAGGACACCGGCAGGTGGCGCAGCAGCAGCGCGAGCTGGCGTTCGGCGCCGCCGTGGTCCAGGCCGGTGATGACGTGCAGGACCCGGGTCACACGCGGCTCCTCCGGCGCAGCTCGTGGCGGACGAGCTTGACGCGCAGCCGCAGCGGGCCGTCCCGGTCGCCGACGTAGGTGCGCGGCAGCGCGTGCCGTCCCGGCTCCTCGGGCCGGATGTCGCACGCGTAGTCGTATCCGGCGGCGCGCACGGCCTCGACCTCGCGGGCGGTGGCGTGCCCGTACGGGTAGGCGAAGCCGGTGACCGGGGCTTCGATGAGGTCCTCCAGGACGGCGCGGCTCTCCTCCAGCTCCTCGCGCAGCTCGGTGTCGTCCGTCTCGGGGAGCGAGACGTGGTGGCGGCCGTGCGAGGCGACCTCCATCCCGACGTCCGCCACGGCGCGGATCTGCTCGGCCGTCATGAGCGGCTTGCGCGGACCGTCGTCCCACGCGTTGTAGGTGCCGATCCGCCCGGACACGACGAACACCGTCGCGCCGAACCCGTACCGCACCAGCGCCGGGACGGCCCGGGTCGCGAAGTCGGCGTACCCGTCGTCGAAGGTGAGCCCGACCAGGCCGCGGGCCCGTCCGGCGGCGTGCGCGTCCAGCAGCTCGCGCATGCCGACGCCGCGCAGGCCGTGCGCCCGCATCCAGGCCATCTGCCGCCCGAACCGCGCCGGCGACACCGTCACCAGGTGCGGGTCCTCATCGAAGTGGTCGACCGAGTGGTACATCAGCACCGGCGGCGCGTGCCGGATGCCCTCGGCCGTCCGTGCCGGGAGATGGGCCGGTCCGGTCAGATGACTCGGTTCTGTCGACTTGCTCACTGGTGTCCCCCGATTCGGTGCGGCCGCGCCGGTGGCGCCCACCGAGCGGCCGTGAAGCGATCCATGGAGCGACGAGGTCGGGTCCCGCCAGGACGGCGAGGACGGCGAAGGCGGCGGCGACCGCGAGCCCGCCGGCCGCCAGGCGGACGACCGGCGGCGCGTCCAGGGCCCCGGCGGCGAGCGTCCCCGCCGCGCAGGCCCCCGCGGCGGCGAGCACGAGCCGCGACACGTCCGCGGCGATCCGGCGCAGCGGGACGGGCGCGACGCCGCGACGCAGCCCGGCGAGCATCAGGACGGCGGCGAGGGTGATGCCG
>NZ_JBFARL010000239.1:0-11171 GCF_040674655.1 Actinomadura sp. NPDC049753
CAGGTCGTCGGCGACCGGCCGGTGGCTCTGCTGCGACTCGCCGAGGTCCCCGCGGACGAGGTTGCCCATGTAGGTCGCGTACTGGACGGGCAGCGTCCGGCAGCTGGGGACGGGCGCGAGCGGCACCGCCGGGGACGCGACCCGAAGCGAGGAGTGAGCGTCAGGGGGCGGGGACGTCCACGGGCGGGGTGCCGTGCGTGTGGAAGGATTCGATGGTCTTCAGCCCCCACGCCTGGCCCTTGGCGCGTTCGGCCTCGGTCCAGGTGACGGTCCTCCAGTCCGGGGCCAGGATGAGGCGGGCGCAGGGGTTGCACAGCTCGATCCGGTTGCCTCCCGGCTCGTAGAGGTAGAGGAAGAACGTCTGCTGGATGGCGTGCTTGTGGGGGCCGGTCTCGATGAAGACATCGTTGTCGAGGAAGATGTCGGCGGCCCGCAGGATGTCCTCGCGGGTGTCGGTGGCGAACGCGATGTGGTGCAAACAGCCGTTGGCGCCCGTCCAGTCGCGCGTGTAGACCAGGTCGTAGGACTTGTTGGTGAAGGTCAGCCACCGGGCCCCGATGGTGCCGTCGTCCAGCCGGATCTGCTCGGTGGGGTGCCCGCCGAGGACGTCGCGGACGAACGCGGTGCTCGGCTCCACCTCTGCGGCCAGGAAGTTGACGTGGTCGAGGCGGCGGACGCAGACGCCGAGGGCAGGGTAGGCCTGCGCCTGGTTCTTCAGCGACGGCCGCAGCTCCGGCGGCGCCTCGTACCACTGCGACTCCCAGTAGATCTCCAGCTCGTGGCCGTCGGGGTCGCGGAACACGTGGTGGGGCCGATGCCGGGGTCGCCGTCCCGCCAGCCGACGCCGAGGCCCGCGTCCTCGATCGCCGCGACGCGCCGGTCGAGTGCCTGCCGGGAGGACGCGCGCAGCCCGGTGCGGCGGATGCCGGAGGTGGTGTGCGCGGTGAGCTTGAGGATGTGGTGCCCGTAGTCGTCCCAGGTGCGCAGGTACACCGAGTCGCCCTCGGCGCCGACCTCGGTGAGGCCCATGACCCGGGTGAAGAACCAGAGGCTGCGGTCCGGTTCGGGGGTCAGCAGCTCGACGTGCGCGACGTGCGCGATCTCGTGCTTGACGCTCATGCGGAACTCCGGGGGGAAGACGGTGCCGTCGAAGAGCTTGCGGGCGGTGCGGACGATGCCGACCCGGCGGGCGGCCGTTTCGATGAAGCGCGGGGCGGGCCGGGCGGCGAGCTGGTCGCGCTCGTCCGGGAGGCGCCCGAACCGCCCCCGCCGCTTCCGCACGCGGCGAGCGAGAGGGCGGATGCGGCGGCCGCGCGGATTCTGATCACGAAGCTTCTCCAGGACGGTCGGGGGCGCCGCCGGGCACCACCGGCGTGCCGGCGATGCTACGAATCCGCGAACAAGATTGTCAACAATTTCTACGTGAGATTAGCCGCATGGATTGCATGCCAGATTGTCTGTATTTGAGCCGCCCGCCCGCGCACGCGAACGGCGCCGACCTCGTACTGCCGAGGTCGGCGCCGATGCCGGGCGTCCGCCGGAGAGAGCCGCGCCGGGAGTCAGGAGGGGTCGGACGCGGTGAGCGGCGAGCGGGCGGCCTGCGTGGGCGAGGTCGCCGCGGTGAAGGAGGCGTAGCTGGTGGCGGTGGAGGACGGGAGGCCGCCCGCCTGGTCGCCGGCCGGGTCCTCGGGCACGTGTGACTGGTCGCGGTGCGGCTGGTCTGAAGGTGGCATGTCTCGTCTCCCGAGGCGAAGCAATCGGTCCGCTCGCTACCGCCCCGACCCCGATCTAAACATTCCCCTGGTGCCCGAGGTGCTCGATCGCACGAAACCGCGGAGGCGGACCCTTCCGGCTCACCGGGTGGTGCTCTGCGTGGCGCGGTAGTGGGACGGGGAGACTCCGTACAGGCCGCGGAACGCCTGGCGCAGCGCCTCCTCGCTGCCGAAACCGCAGCGGGCCGCGATGGTCTCCACGGTCAGCGCCGTGCCGGTCAGCAGGTGCGCCGCCGCCTCGCCGCGCGCCCGGCGCACGAACCGCCCCGGGGTCATGCCGAGCTCGGCCAGGAACAGGCGGGCCAGGTGGCGCTGGCTCACCCCCGCGCGGGCCGCCAGCGCCGCCGTCGACAGGTCCGCGGCCGGGTTCCCGGCGATGTGCGCGACGGCGTCCTGGACGAGCGAGTTGCGCGCCGAGGGCGCGGTGAACATGCTCATCTGCGCCTGGTTGCCGGGCCGCTGCAGGTACGTCACCAACTGCCGCGACACGCTGCGGGCCAGGTCCGGGCTCACGTCGGCCTCGATGAACGACAGGGTGAGGTCCAGGGCCGCGGTCACGCCGGCGGACGTGCAGACCTTCCCGTCGGACACGAAGATCGGCCCGCTGTCGAAGTCGACGGCCGGGAACCGGCGCGCCAGGAAGTCGGCGTGCTCCCAGTGGGTCGACGCCCGCCGTCCGTCCAGGAGCCCGGCCGCGGCGAGGACCCCGGCGCCGGTGCACACCGACGCCACGCGGCGGGACTCCAGGCCGAGCCTGCGCACGTGCGCGACGAGCCGCCCGTCCTCCATCGCGTCGACGAAGCCGATGCCCCCCGACACCACCAGCGTGTCGAGCGGCCCGGCGGCGCGCTCCAGCGACTGCTGCGCCTGAAGCGTCAGACCCGTCCCGGTGCGGATCGGCCTGCCGCCCGGCGAGGCCAGGGAGACCTCGTAGACGCCGCGCCCGTTCAGGAAGTTGGCCACCTGGAGCGCCGAGACGACGCAGGCGATGTCCAGCAGTTCGGCCGCCGGGTAGCCCACCACGAGGACGCGACGCAGTTCGTGCATACCGTCACGGTATTGCGCGGCACGACATCTATCACCTATGTCCGATAGACGGCCACCCCAAGTTTTCGGACCTGCCCGCGCCCGGAACTGGCGGACGGGTCCCGGCACGCCGAAAGTGTCGTCATGGCTACCACGTCCCGCGCCCTGGACCTCGATTCCCGGGCCACCGCGCACCCGCGCACCGCCTGGCGGCGGCTCACTCTGCACTACGTCGAGATGGTGCTCGCGATGTTCGCCGGAATGCTCGTCTTCGGCGGCCTTCGAGCGCTTCTCGGGCTCACGGTCGCGTTCGACGCGCATCCGGGCGCCCACTACCTGCTCATGGCCACCGACATGGCGGTCGGCATGGCCGCCTGGATGCTCCTGCGCCGCCACGGCCGGGCCTGCACGCTGGAGATGTGCGCCGCGATGTACGTGCCGGCGGCGCTGGTCCCGCTCGTGTGGGCCGGCGTCATGAGCGGGATGGCGTTCATGACGGCCGCGCACGTGCTGATGATGGTCGCGATGCTCGCCGTTCTGCTCCGGCGCCGCCGCGAGTACTGCCACTGAGCCGCCGCCATGACCACTTCCGACATCACGGTCGTCGTCCCCCTGTACGACCGCTTCACCGCCCTCGACGTCGTCGGCCCGTACCAGATGCTGGCCCTCACCCCCGGCGTGCGGGTGGTGTTCGCCGCCGAGAAGGCCGGGCCGGTGCTCGACGACTGCCGCACCCTCCGGTTGACCGCCGTCGGGCTCGACGAGGCGCCGCGCCCGGACGTCGTGGTCGTCCCCGGCGGGCCCGGCACCGTGCACGTGCTGGAGGGTGCGCTCCCGGCCTGGTTGCGCGAGGTCCATCCCACCACCCGCTGGACGACCTCGGTGTGCTCCGGTTCCCTCATCCTCGGAGCGGCGGGCCTCATCGACGGGCTGCGCGCGACCACCCACTACCGGCACCTGGACAAGCTCCCCCTGTTCGGCGCCGTTCCGGCTCAGGAACGCGTGGTGGTCGAGCGCGAGGCGCGCATCGTGACCGCCGCCGGCGTCTCCAGCGGGATCGACATGGCGCTGCGGCTGGTGGACTTCCTCACCGGCACGCGCACCGCCCAGGCCGTCCAACTCTGGACGGAGTACGACCCGCGGCCCCCGTTCGACGCCGGCTCCCCATCGCGCGCGCCCGAGGACGTCGTGGAACTGGCCGCAGAGTTCGAGGCGGCGGCGCTGGAGGCCGCGATGCGCTCCTGAGAGCCGCCACCGCCGCGCGTCCCGGCCGCTCCGCCGGCCGCCGCGCCCCTACAATTCCGTGGGTGACCGCCTACAGTGATCTCGACCCGTTCGGGGACCTGGACGCCTCCGCGCTGCCCCCGCGCCAGCAGAGGATCCTGGCCATGATCCGCGACTGGGCGGTCAGGTACGGGTACGCGCCGAGCACCCGCCAGATCGGCGACGCCGTGGGCCTGCGGTCGCCGTCGTCGGTGTCGCGCCACCTGGCGAGCCTGGAGGACAAGGGCTTCCTGCGGCGGGGCGACGCGGTGGCCCGGCCGATCGACGTGCGCGCCTTCCTGCGGGAGGGCCCGGCGCGGGAGCCCGGCGGCGGCCAGGTGACCGTGCCCGTGGTCGGGGACATCGCCGCCGGCACGCCGATCCCGGCCGAGGAGCACGCCGACGACACGCTGCTGCTGCCCCGCGAGCTCACCGGGCGCGGCACCGTCTTCGGCCTGCGCGTGCGCGGCGACTCGATGGTCGACGCGGCGATCTGCGACGGCGACATCGTCGTGGTCCGCCGGCAGCCCGAGGCCCACTCGGGCCAGATCGTCGCCGCGATGATCGACGGCGAGGCCACCGTGAAGGTCTACCGGCGCCGCGACGGGCACGTCCTGCTCGAACCCCGCAACCCCGCCTACGACGTCATCGACGGCGACGAGGCCGCCGTCCTCGGCGTCGTCGTGTCGGTCCTTCGCAACGTCTGACCCGGGGGCCGGGGGCCGGCGAGGTCAGCGGCGTCCGCCGAACTCCCACTGGTGGACCTCGACGGCGGCGTAGCGGTCCCGCGTGAGGACGGCGCGGGCCGCGTCCGCGTCCGCGGCGCGGAGCAGGACGGCCGTGCCGAGCCAGGCCTCGCCGTCGTCGGAGAGCAGGGGGCCGTAGGCGATCAGGTCGTCGTCCGCCGGGACGTCGAGGTCGGCGCCCTCCCCCTCGCCCAGGCCGATGACGAGGAAGCGGTCGCCGCCGGTCCGGCCGCCCGGGAAGTCCCACATCGTGCGGCCCAGCGCGTTGCGCCACCGGCGCACCATGACGTCCCGGTACGCGCCCGCCTGGTAGTTGGGCTCGTCGAAGGCGAACGCGCGGGCGGCGGCGGGGTCGGGCAGGTCCACGATGTGGACGCTGCCGGTGGGGACCTCGCCGACGAAGGTGGGGCCCCGGGCGATCAGCTCCTTGTCGTACCGGTCCATGTAGGACCAGTGCTGCTCCCCCAGTTCCTCGCGGAGCCCGATCGAGCCTGCACGGTCACGGTGGTAGCAGAAGAACTCCATCCGGTTGTTCTACCACCCGCGGGGCTCAGGCGGACTCGCGCGGGGTGACGGTCATGTGGATGTCCTCGGCGGCCCAGAGGACGAAGCGTTCGATGGGCGTCACCGTCTGGCCGGGCGCCAGGCGGAAGGCGAAGCGCTTGAGCAGGACGGCCAGGACGAGCTGGGCCTCGACCGTCGCGAGCGCGGCGCCCTCGCAGCTGCGCGGGCCGATCCCGAAGGGGATGTAGGCCAGGCGCGGGCGGCCCGCCGACGCCTCCGGCGCGAACCGGCCGGGGTCGAACCGCTGCGGGTCGGGCCAGTAGTCGGGGTTCGTGTGCACGGCCCAGAACGGGTAGAAGACGGTCGTCCCCGCCGGGACGGTGTACTCGCCGAGCACGACGTCCTCGGTGGCCTCCCGCGCGCCGTAGGGTCCCGGCGGGTACAGGCGCATGGTCTCCCGGAGCACCATGTCCAGGTAGGTCAGCCGCCTGAGGTCGCCGTACTCGGGGACGGACCGGTCGCCGAGCACGCGGTCCAGCTCCTCGGTGACGCGCTCGGCGGCGTCCGGGTGCCGGGCCAGCAGGTACAGCGTCCAGGAGATGGCGACGCCGGTGGTGTGGTGGGCGGCGAGCATCGTCATCAGGACCGTGTCGCGGATGCGCGCTGGGGACTCGCCCGCCTCCGCCAGCGCGGCGATCAGGTCGCTGCGCCCGGCCGGCGCCGAGCCGCCGCGCTCGCGGTGCGCGGTGAGCACCTGGTCGACGGTGGCGCGCAGGTAGGCCAGGGCCTCCTGGGCGCGGCCCCCCGGCCCGTCCCCGGCCTGCCCCATGTACTCGGTGAGGACGGTCTCGAAGGCGGAGACGACCCGCGCGGCCGATTCCGGGGACTCCAGGCCGCTGCCGAGCGCGTACTGGCAGATCATGCGCAGCGACAACTCGCTCAGGTCCCGCTGGAGCGCGACGGGGCCGTCGTGCGCCTCCCAGCGGTCGGCCATCTCGGCGGCGAGCGCGGTGAAGCGGGCGAAGTGCGCCTCGTGGGAGGGGCGACCGGCCAGCACCGACAGCATGACCCGGCGCCAGGGGCCGTGCTCGTCGGCCGGGATCGTCTGCAGGTTGCCCGACTCCTGGAGGGGCGCCAGGAACTCGAACAGCTTCTCCGGCCGCTTGTTGATCTTCGCGGTGGCCTCCAGCAGCACCGGGTCGGCCACCGACACCGCCAGTCCCGCGCCGGGCAGGGGGAACCGCACCACCGGCCCGTACTCGGCGTGCAGCCTCAGCTGGTACTCGTGCAGCCCGCCGGCCTCCGCGATGGCCGCCGCACCGTCGTCCCGCGCGGGCGGACCGGGGATCGGCGATGGGGTTCCGGCGTCGCTTCGCATTCGCGCCCTCCGCGTCGGCATCGTCGTTTCGGTTGTTTCCGAGTTGATCGCAATGCTTACATGTCCCGGGTAACTTCGCGACATTTCCCAGACCGGAGGTCGCGTCGCCGCGAACCGGGGAGAGGACGCTGGACACCGTCGATCCGCACACGCCGAACGTCCCGCGGATGTACGACTACCTTCTGGGTGGAAAGGACAACTACGCCGCGGACCGGGAGGCCGTGGAGGAGGTCGTCAAGCACGCTCCCGACACCCCCTTCATGGCGCGCCAGAACCGCGCGTTCCTGCGGCGCGCGGTGCGCTTCCTCGCCGAGTCCGGGATCCGGCAGTTCATCGACATCGGCTCGGGTCTGCCCACCCAGGGCAACGTGCACGAGATCGCCCACCAGGTCGCGCCCGACTCCCATGTCGTGTACGTCGACATCGAGCCGGTCGTGCTGGTCCACGGGCGGGCGCTGCTGGCCGGGACGCCCGGGGTGACCGTCATCCAGGGCGACGCCCGCCGCCCGGACGAGATCCTGGCGAACCCCGAGCTGAAGGGGCTCATCGACTTCGACCGGCCGGTCGCCGTGCTGATGCTGGCCGTGCTGCACTTCATCGGCGACGGCGACGACCCGCCCGGGATCGTGGCGCGGCTCCGCGAGGCGATGGCCCCCGGCAGCCACCTGGCGGTGTCGCACGTGACCGGCGACTTCGACGCCGACAGGAGGGTCCGGCACGCGGGCGCGGTGTACGAGCGGGCCACGTACCAGATCACCCTGCGCAGCCGCGCGGAGGTCACGCGCCTGTTCGACGGTTTCGAGCTCGTGGAGCCCGGACTCACCACCCTGTCGATGTGGCGCCCCGATGCGGGCACGGTCGTGCCGCCCCGCGCGGACCGCCAATGGTGCTATGCGGGAGTCGGCCGAAAGCTCTGAACGGCGCGTTCGCGCCATTGTCTACGGCATTTCGGACGAGTCAGACAAAACACATTAAAGGCCCTGGCGAATGCGCCGCCCGGCCCGGCCGCGTCACAGGCCGAGGCGGGCGGCGTGGCGGGCCAGGAAGGCGACCACCTCGTCGGCGGGCCGGTCCGGCAGCCCCCACATGATCTCGGTGACCCCGGCCTCCTCCCAGGCGGCGACGTCCTCCGGCGAGGGGCGCGCCGCGGCCAGGACGCAGACCTCCGGCCGGCCCGCGCGCCCCGCGTCCGCCCAGGCCGCGTGCAGGGCGGCGACCTTGGGCAGGATGTCGCGCTCGGTCGGGGTGGTCATCCAGCCGTCGGCGTGGGCGGCGATCCACGCGAGGGTCTTCGGTCCGCCGCCCGCGCCGATCAGCAGCGGGACGTGCGGCTGGACCGGCTTGGGCCACGCCCAGGACGGCCCGAACGAGACGAACTCCCCCGCGTAGGAGGCCTGCTCCTGCGTCCAGAGCGCCCGCATCGCCTCCACGTACTCGCGCAGCACCGTCCGGCGCCGGTCGGCGGGCACGTCGTGGTCGGCGAGCTCGTCGGTGTTCCAGCCGAACCCCGCGCCGATCGTGACCCGGCCGCCCGACAGGTGGTCGAGCGAGGCGACGGTCTTGGCGAGCGTGATCGGGTCCGACTCCACCGGCAGCGCGACGGCCGTCGCGAGCCGGATCACCGAGGTGACGGTGACCGCGGACGCCAGCGCGACCCAGGGGTCGAGCGTGCGCGCGTAGCGGTCGTCGGGCAGCGTCTCGTCGCCCGTCCCGGGGTGCGCGGCCTGGCGCCGGACCGGGATGTGCGTGTGCTCGGGGACGTAGAAGGTGTGGAACCCGTTCTCCTCGGCGGCCTGCGCGGCGGCGGCGGGCGTGATGCCCCGGTCACTGGTGAAGAGCACGATGCCGTGTCGCATGGCGCCGATACTAGAACGTGTTCTATCGACGTGCCGAGGGCGGGGCTAGGACCGGCGGCCGCCGCGCAGGGCGCGCGGGAGGGCGGTGGCCGCCCGTCCCAGCCTGAAGCTGACCGAGCCGCGGACGGCCTCCAGCTCGCCGCGCGCGCGGGCCAGCCTGTCCTCCGCCCGGGCGAGCCGCTTCTCCGCACGCGCGAGCCGCTCCTTCAGGCTGCCGACCTCGTTCGGCGGGCGCGTCGCCCCCTTGCCCTTGACGCGGACGAGCCGGCGCCCGGCGACCTGCTGGACCTCGTGCCAGGCGTCGTCCCGCGCCGCCAGCCACTCCAGGAGGTCGTCCTGGACCGCGTCGGCGTCGCCCCAGGTGCCGTAGAGCTTCTGCGTGGTGACGCAGATCGGGCGCAGGCCGTCGGTGGCCACCGACTCCCACACCGCGGCGGAGACCCCCGGGGTGTGCTCGGACCGGTAGTCGTCGCACACGATGAGGCCCCCGGCCGGGAGCAGCACGTGCGCGGCGCGGATGTCGGCGTGCACGTGCTCGTACAGGTGGGACGCGTCCACGTGCACGAACCGGCAGGTCTCCGGCTGGACGTGGTCCAGGATCAGCGAGGTCGGGCCCTGGACGATCTCCGGAAGCCGGTCGTGGAAGGCGCGGTAGTTCGACTCGAACGCCCGGCGGGTCAGGGTGGAGTAGGACCCCCGCATCTCCGCCTGGTTGGAGTCGTCGGGGGCGTCGGTGTCGAACAGGTCGCACACGGTGAAGGTCTCGCCCTCCCGCAGGTGGCGGCCCATCAGGATGGCGCTCTTGCCGAGGTAGGAGCCGAGCTCCACCAGGTCGCCGCGCTCGCCGAGCCTCTCCTGGCGTTCCAGGAACCAGGTGAAGAGCAGCTGGTCGATCTTCGGGAACCACCCCTTGACCTCGTCGAGGGAGGAGGGCGGGCCGGTCTCTTGGGTGATCATGTGGGGAGCTCCAACGTCGGTCGTTCTCGGACGGCGGGGGACGCGAGACGAAAATCGCCATGATAGGTGAGTCGCTCTTCATGGCAACAAAGCCGGATTTCGGTCCCTTGCTGGCCGTGTATCCGGTTCAACGGGCGGGGCGGGGGCGGGGCCGCGCTGTTGACAGGGCGATCGGCGGGCCCGTAGCGTTCGGCTGATTCACGGTTGCCCGAGGGAAATCCGGTGAGATGCCGGTGCGGACGCGCCACTGTATCCGGGACGACGATCCCGGGAGCCAGGTCGCTCGGGTGATCGCGACCTCATTGTCCGGGACGCGCAAGATCCCCTACGGAGGCTCCGTGAGCACGCTGTCGGCTCGCCACATCCCCCTTTCCCACCTCGTTCCCTGGCTGCTCGCGGTGCCCGCGCTGCTGCTCCTCGGCTACCTCGTCCTGATGGACAACGGCGCCGTGTCGCAGACCGGCGGCTACCTCCACGAGCTGATGCACGACGGGCGGCACCTGCTCGGCGTGCCCTGCCACTAGACCGCCGCGTGGTGCGCACCCTGCTGGTCAGGGGCCTTCTTCTGGGCCTGCTGGCCGGTCTCGTCGCGGGCGCCTTCGCCTTCGCGGTCGGCGAACCCCGCATCGACGACGCGATCGCCCTGGAGAAGGCCGCCGCCGTGCACGAGCACGGCGCGGCCGCCGAGCCCGAGTCCGCGGCACACGGGCACGAGGCAACACACGGGCACGAGTCCGGAACACACGAACAGGAGTCCGGAACACACGAGCACGGCGAGGAGGTGGGCCGGGGCACGCAGAAGGCCGGGCTCTTCCTCGCCACGGGTCTCTACGGCCTCGCGGTGGGCGGCGTGTTCGCGCTCGCCTTCGCGGGGCTGCGGGGGCGCGTCGGGCCGCGCTCGGACGCCGCGCTGGCGCTCGCCGCCGCCGGGACGGCCTTCGCCGCCGTCATCGTCGTGCCGTTCCTGAAGTATCCGGCGAACCCGCCCGCGGTG
This sequence comes from Actinomadura sp. NPDC049753, assembly GCF_040674655.1. Taxonomy (NCBI): domain Bacteria; kingdom Bacillati; phylum Actinomycetota; class Actinomycetes; order Streptosporangiales; family Thermomonosporaceae; genus Actinomadura; species Actinomadura sp. NPDC049753. Next base: position 10,497 of record NZ_JBFARL010000239.1, read on the forward strand.
GGCGACCCGGAGACGATCAACACCCGCACCCTGCTGTACCTGGCGATGATCGGGGTGGGGCTGCTCTCCACCGCCATCGCGGTGACCACGGCGCGCAGCGTGCGCGGCGGGCCGTGGGCGCGCTGGCCGGCGGCCGTCCTCGCGTTCGTCGTCCCGGTGGCGGTGGCGTCGGTGCTGCTGCCGGCCGTGGACGAGGTGCCGGACGGGTTCCCCGCCACGCTGCTGTGGCAGTTCCGCCTCACCTCGCTCGGGACGCAGCTCGTGTTCTGGGCGTCCTTCGGAACCCTGTTCGGGTGGTTCTGCGACCGGGCCGCCCGGGCCCCGGCGCCGTCGTGAGCGGGCCGCCCTGAGCGGCGTGCTGTTCGTCCGGCACGCGACGTCGGCGGGAATGCGGCAGGCCCGCTTCCCCGCCGACCCCGCCGCCGACCCGTCCGGCCTGGCGAGGGCGAGGGCCCTGTCCGGGGCACTGCCGGACGGGGCGGCGTGGACGTCGCCCGCCCGCGCGGCCCGGGAGACCTGCGCCGCGCTCGGCCTCGACGCCCGCCCGGTCGCGGCGCTCGCCGAGGCCGACCACGGCTCCTGGGCGGGGCTCCGCCTCGCGGACGCCGATCCGGACGCGCTGGCCGCCTGGCTGACCGACCCGGACGCCGCGCCCCACGGCGGCGAGAGCCGGTC
>NZ_JBFARL010000240.1:0-11165 GCF_040674655.1 Actinomadura sp. NPDC049753
TTCCCCCGCTCCGAATCCGGCAGGTCCTACCCCGTGACCGACACCAAAGGCCGCCTGCTCGCCAACGCCTCCCAAGCCTCCCGCAAGGACGCCCGAGACGCCGTGGTCGCCGCCCGCAAGGCCTTCCCCGGCTGGTCCGGACGCACCGCCTACAACCGCGGCCAGATCCTTTACCGGATCGCCGAGATGCTGGAAGGCCGCCGCGACCAGTTCGTCGACGAACTGCGCCAGGCCGGCGCGTCCAAGGGCGCCGCCGGGACGGAGGTGGACACCGCCGTCGACCGCTGGGTCTGGTACGCCGGCTGGGCCGACAAACTCACCGCCATCGCCGGCGCCGCCAACCCCGTCGCCGGGCCGTTCTTCAACTGCTCCACCCCCGAACCCACCGGCGTCGTCGCCGTCGTCGCGCCCGACTCGCCCCTGCTCGGCCTGGTGTCCGTCCTGGCCCCGGTCATCGTGACCGGCAACACCGCCGTGGCGATCGCGTCCGAACCGGCGCCGCTGCCCTCCGTCACCCTCGCCGAAGTCCTGGCGACCTCCGACCTGCCCGGCGGCGTCGTGAACATCCTCACCGGCCACCGCACCGAGATCGCCCCCTGGCTGGCCGCCCACATGGACGTCAACGCCATCGACCTCGCCGGCGCCCTCCCCGAGCACCTCCAGGAACTGGAGGACAAGGCGGCGGGGAACCTCAAGCGCGTGCTGCTCCCGACGGGCGACAACTGGGCTGATGAGCCCGGAACCGCACGTATGACCGCGTTTCTGGAGACCAAGACCGTCTGGCATCCGGTGGGCGTCTGAGCTGAAATGACGCCGCGTGTGTAGAGGGTCACGAAGTGTGGAATAGATCTCCCCGTAACTGATCACAGTGGGGGGAGATCAGTGCCTACCAAGACAGCATCGCGTACGGCGAGCCGAGGGTCGGCCGCCCGTACGAAGAGCACATCAGCGACCAAGTCCACTGCCGCCAAGAAGCCGGCGGCGAAACGGACCTCGGCGGCGAAGACGCCGTCGCGGTCCACGACCAGCCGCACGACCGCGACCAGGAGCGGCACGGCGAAGAAGCCGGCCGCGTCCAGCCGGTCGTCGGCGTCGTCGTCGGCGGCCGCGACCCGCGTCACCAAGGCCGCGAGCCAGGCCAAGACCGCCGCGACGCAGATGAAGTCGGTGGCGACCAAGGCGTCCTCGTCGGCCAAGGCCATGACGGCGATGACCAAGGCGATGACCAGCGCCACCAAGGCCATGTCCGACGCCGCCAAGGCGATGGACGCGGCGGCGAAGGTCATCACCACCACCGCCAAGTCGACGGGGACCCGCGCCACGACGGCGAAGAAGACCACGGCGGCGGGCAAGAGCGGCACGAGCCGGACCACGGCCCGCAAGTCCACCACGGCGGCGTCGAGCCGGTCCGGGACGGCGTCGGCCCGGACGAGCGCCTCGAAGACGTCCACGGCGCGCAAGTCCACGTCCAAGGCGGCCACGTCGCGGACGGCGGCATCGGCGAAGACGTCCGGCACCGCGAAGACGACGGGGACGGCCAAGACGTCGGGGACGGCCCGCAAGGCGGCCGCGCCCAAGTCCAGGACCAGCGCCGCCCGCAAGTCGACGTCGTCGCGGACGACCACGAGCACCGGGTCGGGCACCGCGAAGGGGCCGGCCAGATCGGGGACCGCCAAGTCCGCGGCCCCGGCCCGCAAGACGCCCGCGCGGACGGCGACCACGCGGACGACGACCGCGGGCACGCCCGCCGCGCGGCCCGCGCCGCCGCCGCCCGTCGTGGAGCCGAAGACCAACTCGCTCCAGCACTCCACGCGGACGGACGGCGGGTTCCTGAGCGGGCTCACCGACCGCGGCCGCGAGCGCTGAGACTCCGATGGACGAGAAGGACATCCTGGCTCGCATCGACGAGTACGTGGGGGAGGAGCGGCGGCTCCGCGAGCGGTACCAGCGCGACGAGCTCGACCGTGAGGAGGAGCACCGGCGGCTGGAGCGGCTGGAGGTCGCGCTCGACCAGTGCTGGGACCTGCTGCGCCGCCGCCGGGCCAGACTGGAGGCCGGCGAGGACCCCGGCGGCGCGGAGGTCCGGCCGCCGGACGAGGTCGAAGGTTACCTGCAGTGACGCCGCCTCGGCCGAAACGCCCGCTGCGGTTCGGCCTGTCCCTCGCCCCGGACGCCTCCGCCCCGCTGCTCCACACCGCCCGGGAGGCGGACCGGTTCGGGCTCGACCTGCTCGGGATCCGCGACCAGCCGTACCGGCGCGACACCGCCGACGCGCTCGCGCTGATGGCGGCCGTGCTGGCCGGCACGTCCCGGATCCGGGTGCTGCCCGCGGTGGCGTGCCTGCCGCTGCGGCAGCCGGCCGCGCTCGCCAAGGCGATCGCGACGATGGACCGGCTCAGCGGCGGCCGCGCCGAGCTCGGGCTCGGCACGGGGATGGAGCCGGGCGGCGTCGAGGCCTACGGCGGGCCGCGCCTGGACGGCGCGGCGTCGCGGCGCGCCCTGGAGGAGGCCGTGCAGCTCATCCGGCTGCACTGGAGCGACCAGAACGGGCTGCGGTTCGCGGGGGAGCACTACCGGTTCGCGGCGGCGCAGGCGGGCCCGGCGCCCGCGCACCAGATCGGCATCTGGTTCGGCGTCACCGGGCCGCGCGGCCTCGACCTCGCCGGGAGGGTCGCCGACGGCTGGATCGCGCCGTCGTCGCTCGTCCCGCCGAAGCGGCTCGCGGACGGGCAGCGCCGCGTCGACGAGGCCGCGCTGAGAGCCGGTCGCGGACCCGGCGAGATCCGCCGCGTCTACGTCCTCGAAGGGGACGTCGACGGGCGGGAGTCGCGGGGCTTCCTGCACGGCCCGCCGCGCCAGTGGATCTACGAGCTGACCGAGCTGGCCGTCGGGCACGGCGTCGACACGTTCCTGTACGGGGGCGACCCCGAGCAGCTCCCGGTGTTCGCCCTGGAGATCGTGCCGGCCGTCCGCGAGCAGGTCACCCGCGAACGGGCCGGGCACGCGCAGGGCCCCGCGCAGGGGGAGGCCCGGCCGCAGGCTCCGTCCCTCCCCGGACAGCCCTCGCCGCACGGCACGAGCGTGCCGTGACGTACGGGCGCCGCGCCCGGCGCCCGTCTCACATGCGCTCGGGGGTGGGGACGCCGAGGAGGCCGAGGCCGGTGACGAGCGTGCGCAGCGTCGCCGCGCACAGCGCCAGCCGCGACGCCCGCGTCTGCTCGTCGGGGGCCTTCAGCACCGGGCAGTTCTCGTAGAACGTCGTGTAGACGTCGGCGACCGAGTAGACGTAGCTCGCCAGCCGGTGCGGCTCGGCGGTCTCGCCGGCCTGCTTCAGCACGGCGCCGAACCCGAGCAGCTCCAGCGCCAGCGCCCGCTCGGCCGGATGGGCGAGCGTGATCGGGCCGGTCGCGTCCTCGGGGGACAGGCCGCCCTTCCGGAAGATCGACCGGATCCGCGCGGTCGCGTACTGCAGGTACGGGCCGGTCTTGCCGTTGAACGAGATCATCCGGTCGAAGTCGAAGGTGTACTCGCTGTCGCGCGCCACCGACAGGTCGGCGTACTTCACCGCGCCCATGCCGACGGCCTGGACGATCTCGGCCCGGGTCGCGTCGTCGAACGGCTCGTCGTGCTGGATCTCGTCGAACACGGCGCCGGCCCGCTCGACCGCCTCGTCCAGCAGCTCCGACAGCTTGACGGTGCCGCCGGCCCGGGTCCGCAGGATCTTGCCGTCGGTGCCGAGGACGTTGCCGATCTGCGCGTGCTCGGCCTTGACCTCGTCGTTCAGCCAGCCCGCCATCCGCGCGACGGCGAACACCATCTGGAAGTGCAGCGACTGCGGCGCCCCGACCACGTAGATCATCCGGTCGACGTGCTCGGTGTCGACCCGGTACCGGATCGTGGCGAGGTCGGTGGTGGAGTAGTTGTAGCCGCCGTCGCTCTTGCGGATGATCACCGGGAGCGGCTCGCCCTCCCGGCCGGTGAACCCGGGCGGGAACGCGCACAGCGCCCCGTCGCTGATCACCGCGATGCCCTTGTCCTCCAGCTCCCGCGCGGTCGGGGCCAGCAGGTCGTTGTAGTAGCTCTCGCCCTTGATGTCGTCGTCGGTGAGGGTGACGCCGAGCCGCCCGTAGACGGAGTTGAAGTACCGCTTCGACACCTCGACGAGGACGTTCCACAGCCGCAGCGTCTCGGCGTCGCCCGCCTGGAGGGCGACGACCCTGCGCCGGGACCGGTCGGCGAACGCCTCGTCGCCGTCGAACTTCTCCCGCGCGGCCTGGTAGAACGCGGTCAGGTCGCTGACGGACGAGTCGTCCCGCGCGGCCGCGTCCTCCCCGAGGTCGAGCAGGTGCTCGATCAGCATGCCGAACGGGGTGCCCCAGTCGCCGACGTGGTTGTCCCGGACGACCTCGTGCCCGAGGAACGCCAGGATCCGCGCGATCGCGTCGCCGACGATCGTGGTCCGCAGGTGCCCGACGTGCATCTCCTTCGCCACGTTCGGGGAGGAGTACTCGACGACGACCTTCTGCGGCTTGTCCGCGAGGGGGACGGCGAGCCGCTCGTCCTCCAGGGCCCGCTGCGCCTCGCCGGCGATCCACCCGTCGCTGAGCGTCAGGTTGATGAACCCGGGCCCGCTGACCTGCACCTGCGACACGACCCCCGCCGTGTCGAGGTGCGCCGCGATCTCCTCGGCCACGTCTCGCGGCTTGCGGCCCAGCTTCTTGGCCAGCGGCAGCGCCACGTTGGCCTGAAGGTCGGCGAACTGCGACGGCCGGATGACCGGGTCGGTGTCCGCGTACGACGGTCCGAAAGCGGCGCTCAGCGCGGCCTGGACCCGGGCGGCGAGTACGAGTTGCGGATCGGGCATGACCCAAGGTTATCGGCGACGCGGCAAGGCCCGGAATCGGTTTCGCGCGGGGCTAGTGCCCGGCGGGCGGCTCCGTGCGGTCGGGGACGGTGTCGGCGGCGGGGGAGGGGACCTCCGGGACCTTCTCGCCGGGCCGGTCCGCCGGCCTGTCGGCGGGCCTGTCGCCGTCGCGCTCGCCGTGCGTCCAGCGCCCGAAGCGGGACGTGCGGGTCGCGGCGACCTGCTCGCGGATCCGCTCGACGATCCGCCCGGCGGCCAGCCGGTGCGCCAGGTCGCAGGCCGAGGTGATGGCGCGGGCCCGGGAGGCGCCGTGCGCGATCACGACCGTCCCGTTCAGGCCGAGCAGGACGCCGCCGCCGTAGGTGTCGGGGTCGAGGCGGTCGCGCAGGTCCTGGAGGCGGCGCCGCTGCAGCAGCGCGCCCATCCGCGCGGCGGGGGTGGAGGTCATCGCGTCGCGGATCTCCGCGAACGCGGTGGCGACGGTGCCCTCCACGGCCTTGAGCGCGACGTTGCCGGTGAAGCCGTCGGCGACGACGACGTCGACGCGGCCGCTCAGCAGGTCGTGGCCCTCCACGTTCCCGGCGAACTCGATGCCGTGGCTGCCGGTCGCGAGCAGCTCGTGCGCCCGCTTGGTGAGCTTGTTGCCCTTGCCCGGCTCGGCGCCGATGTTGAGCAGGCCCACCGACGGCCGGTCCACCCCGAGCAGGATCTGCGCGTACGCGGTGCCGAGCGCGGCGAACTGGACGAGGCCCTCCGGTTTGACGTCCGCGGTGGCGCCCGCGTCCAGCAGGATCGTGGGGCGCGGCCGCGTCGGCAGGGCCACCGCGATCGCCGGGCGCATCACGCCCTGCTGCCCCTTGAGCCGCAGCCGTGACGTCGCCACCACCCCGGCGGTGCTGCCCGCCGAGACCAGCGCCGACGCCCGGCCCTGCTTGATCAGGTGGCAGGCGATCGCGATGGACGAGCGGGGCTTGCGCCAGCTCGCGAGCGCGCCCTCGCCCATGTCCAGGGCCTCGTCGGCGTTCACGATGGGGATCGTGCCGAGGACGCCGTGCAGGTCAAGCTCCCGCCGGATCCGCGCCGCCCGCCCGACCAGCACCAGCCGGACGCCGTGCTCGCGGACCGCGGCCACCGCCCCCGCGATGATCTCTTCGGGGGCGTGGTCGCCGCCCATCGTGTCGACCGCGATCGGCAGCGGGCGCACCGTCGCGGGACGGCGCGGCGCCGGGCGCGGCGCGGTGCTTCCGGGCGGCGGGGCGGATCGCGGCGGCGCCGGGTTCGTCCGGGGCGGGGCGCCGCCGGACGGCCCGGGGCGGGACGGCCCCGTGCTGGACGGCCCCGTGCTAGAGGGCCCTGTGCGGGACGGTGCGGTGCGGGGCGCCGCGGGGCCCGGCTCGGGCGGGCCGGGCTCCGCCGGGCGAGGCGTCACGGGCCGCGACGGCTCGCCGGTGCCGGTCATGGCCGCTCCAGGAGGACGGAAGGAAACACGGTGGGCCGCAAGAACGCAGCTCATCGCATCGTATGGCGTCCTTTCGCCTGCCTCGGCGCCCCACGCCCGGAGTGGCGATCCTCACGCCGACGGCCCTAGCCCTCGTTCTTGCGGCAGTCGGCGCCCAGGCACGACGCGTTCTCCACGACCGGCCGGCCGTCCACGAGGATCGTGTAGTAGTTGCGGCGCGACTCCTGCTCACCGCTGCCGATGACCTCGACCGGCTTCTCGTCCGAGGTCATGCCGGTGCAGGACACGCGCATCTTCTTCCTCGTCCAGCCGGGCAGGTCCGCGCACCGCAGCGGCGCCCCCAGCCGCACGCCGCGCTTCTGCAGCTCGGCGGTGGCCGTCACGGGAAGCGCCCTGCGCAGTGCGGCCTGAGTCTTGTACTGCAACTCCTCGCCGCCGGACATCAGAAGGAACGCGCCGCCGCCCACAGCGGCGATCACGAGGAGCGCTACGGACCCCAGGATCAGGGCCGGCTTGCGGCCGATCCGGAGGCGCGGCATCTTCACGCTGGGAATCTTCACACTCGCTACGTCACCGACGGTACGGCCCTGCATGCACTGCGTGTTCGGATTTTCCGTTCCGTAGGCGGATTCGTTGCCCGGTCAGCCGTTCGGGTGCTCGCAGCCGAGGCCCAGGCAGCTCTTGCGGAGCACCTCGCGCCCGCCGACGGTCACCACGTAGGACTCGCGCGGACGTTCGGTGTCGGCGTCGTGGGCGACGCCCTGCACGGTGACCGGCTCCCCGGTCGTGGTCCGGGCCGTGCAGTCGACGCGGACCACCGAGTCGGTCTCCCGGCCCGGCGACCTGCAGTCCGGGCGCCCCCGCAGGTCGATGCCCCGCGCGCCCAGTTCGTCCACGACCCCGTCGGTGACGGCGTTGCGGTACGCCCCGTCGGAGATCCTCTGCATGACCTTGCAGCCGGACATCGTCGCGGCGAGCAGGATCGCGAGCACGGCGGCGGGAAGGCGCCTCATGCCGCCCCCTCCATCCGGCGGAGGCCGGCGACCGCGTCGGCCACCGCGTCGGGACGGTCGAGCGGGACCATGTGCAGGGCGTCGGGCAGCTCGATCCGCCTGCCGTGCGGGGTCATCCCGGCGAGCCGCTCGTGCGCCTCGGCCCAGGCGCGCTTGCGGTCGTCGCCGTCCACGTCGCCCAGCGCGGTCACCACGGCCAGCGGGACGGGCGGGAAGGGGCGCCGCCCGCGCAGCCCCGCCAGGTCGGCGGCCATCTCCCGGTAGGCCAGCTCCTCCGCGAGGACCGTGCCGAGGACCGTCCCGCGCCCGTACACCGACCGGACGACCTCCTCCGGGACGATGTCGTCCCGGAGGCTGGTGCGCTTGAGGACCATGCGGCGGCCGAGCGGCCCGGCGACCCGCGCCAGCCGGGTCGCGCCGAGCACCGCGCCCGCCGCGGCGGCGAGCGGGGCCAGCGCGGCGGCCAGCCGCACGGGCACCCACGCGTCGCCCTCGTAGCTCGGATCGAGCAGCACCATGCCCCGCACGAGCCGGTGGCGCGTCCTGGCCAGCGCCTCGGCGGCGAACGCGGCCATCGAGTGCGCGAGGACGGTCACCGGCCGGCCGGCCCGCTCCGCCAGGGCCCCCATGACGGCGGTGTCGCGGCGCAGCGAGGGCGGCGCGGCGGCCGCGGGGCTGAGCCCGAGGCCCGGACGGTCGTAGACGATCACCCGGTGGTCCTTCCGGAGCAGCGCGACCGAGGGCTCCCAGTCGAACCAGGCGCCGCCCAGCCCGGAGCTGACCAGCAGCGGCGGCCCGTCCGCCGGGCCCGACTCGACGACGTGCACCTGCTCGCGGCCCACGTTCACGATCTCGCCGGGGCCGCGGTCCGCGCCGCCGGCCGCCCTGCCGTTCGCGCGGCTCACAGGAGCGCCTCCGCCCGGTCGTCCGGCGCGTCCCGCGCCGCGCGCGCCGCGTCCCTCCGGTCGGAGTACAGCGCCCACGCGATGGTCAGCAGCCCCAGGCACAGGATGCCGATCTGGACGCGCTGGACGATCCCGAGCCACTGCCCCGCGTACATCGCCACCAGCGTCCCGAGCGCGGCCACCGACTCGGCGAGCGCCAGCAGCCAGCCCCAGCGGGCCAGGGCGGGCCACCAGCCGTACCGGCGGGCGGCCAGGGACAGCAGCAGCAGCGCCGCCACCCCGCAGACGATCACGGCGCTGCTGGTCACCGAGTGGAACTCGTGGGAGAACGACACGTTCTCGGAGCGCTCCCGGAGGGCGCACCAGGTCTCCAGGCTCGGCGCGCAGTCGAGGGGGAAGGACGCGTCGCCGATGGCGCACACGCCGAACAGGCCGAGGAACACCCACCCCGCGGTGGCGAGGGGCTTGCGGGTGAGGTTGCGGAGCGTCCCGGCCGCCACCAGGATCGACAGGACGCCGGTGATGAGGTCACCGGCGCTGTAGACGAAGTGGAACGGCTGGTCGGAGGCCGACAGCTCGCTCACGTAGCCGTTGAAGAAGTCCAGCTTGGGGCTGAGGAGGTTCTCCAGCACGAAGCTGGCGTAGGTGACCGACGCCAGCCCCGCGAGGACGATCAGGTGCATGGGGACGACACCCGGCCCGCCCCGGTGGTCAGCGTTCACCCGGCCCCCTCACGCCCGCGCGGTCCGCGCGCCGATCGGTCCTACCCGCCCCCCAGTATTTCCGAACCGGCCGCAGCTGCGTGACCTGGGGCGGTCTTAGCCGAGTATCCGCTGGCCGAAGACTTGAGCGGCGCTGACGGAGAAGTTGACGTCCTGTAGCCGTTGGACAAGACATGAGGCGTCAACGATGATGACGGAGCCTATTTGTCGGGGATGTCCTGACCATGGCTTTGTCGGGGCGGTACAGGGGGTATTAATTCGGCATGAAGCCACCCCAAACGGTTGAATGAGGGTGGCCCGAGCGGTTCTGATCACGGTACGTGGCGGCGCGCCCGGGTGCGCTTCCCCCGCTGACAGCAAGGAGTACCAACACGTGACACTGGTGAACGACGCGGCTCCCGCAATGCGATCCACCGGTCGCAAGTTCCGCGCCTTCACGGCGAAGCACCTCGACGAGCTCACTGCTCGCGCGGGGCTGACACCCGCGCAGCGGCTCGCGACCCGGGCGGTGGCGACGGTCCTGCCCTTCCGGACGAACGCATACGTCATCGAGGAGCTCATCGACTGGTCGGCGGCCCCCGACGATCCGATCTACCGGCTCGTCTTCCCCCAGGAGGACATGCTTCCCGCCGAGGACGTCGCGCATCTGTCGGACCTGCTGAGCCGCGAGGCGCCGAAGGCGGAGATCGAGGCCGCCGCCCACCTGGTGCGGATGAAGCTGAACCCGCATCCGGCGGGCCAGATGGAGCTCAACATCCCGAGCTTCGGGGACGGCAAGATCCCCGGGATGCAGCACAAGTACGACGAGACGGTGCTGTACTTCCCCAAGCAGGGCCAGACCTGCCACGCCTACTGCACCTACTGCTTCCGGTGGGCGCAGTTCGTCGGCGAGGCCGACCTGAAGATGGCCGGTGACGAGCCCACCGCGCTGCGCGAGTACATCCTCGCGCACCCCGAGGTCACCAGCGTCCTGTTCACCGGCGGCGACGCCATGATCATGGGCGAGCCGGTGCTGCGCCGCTACGTCGAGCCGCTGCTCGACATCGAACAGCTCGAATCCATCCGGATCGGGACCAAGTCGCTGGCGTACTGGCCGCAGAAGTTCGTCACCGACCCCGACGCCGACGACATGCTCCGGCTGTTCGAGCAGGTCGTCGCCTCGGGCAAGAACCTGGCGTTCATGGCGCACTTCACGCACCCGCGCGAGCTCGAACCCCTCATGGTCGCCGAGGCGTGCCGCCGCATCCGCGACACCGGGGCGGTCATCCGCACCCAGGCGCCGCTGATCCGGACGATCAACGACGACCCCGCCACCTGGGAGAGCATGTGGCGCACGCAGACCCGGATGGGTCTGATCCCGTACTACATGTTCGTCGAGCGCGACACGGGGCCGCAGGACTACTTCGCGGTGCCGCTCGGCCAGGCGTACGAGATCTTCCGCGACGCCTACAAGCACGTCTCCGGGCTGTCGCGGACCGTCCGCGGCCCGTCCATGTCGGCCACGCCCGGCAAGGTCTGCGTGGACGGGGTCCTGGAGATCGCGGGCCAGAAGGTCTTCGCGCTGCACTTCATCCAGTGCCGCGACGCCGACCTCGTCGGCAAGCCCTTCTTCGCGCAGTACGACCCTGAGGCGGTCTGGCTGGACCACCTCAAGCCGGCCTTCGCCGACCGCTTCCCCTGGCAGAAGTAGCCGCTTCCGTGGCGTGTTGGCTCCTCGCGGGGCGAACACGCCACACCCCCCGGCGCAGCGGCCGGTGGAGGCAGAGGCACGCGACCAGCGTCGCGGCCCCGCACAGCGCCATGACCTGTCCGGGCGCCACCGCCTCGCCCAGGGCGCCCGCCGCCCCGATGCCGGCGGCCTGGCCGGTCATGAGGCCGCTGCCGTACAGGCCGATCGCCTGCCCGCGGATCTCCTCGGGCACCGCGTCCACGAGCCGCCGCTGGACGACCAGCTCGTAACCCAGCCCGAACGTCCCGGCCGCCATCAGCGCGCACGCCGCCGGCAGGCCCGGCCCGAAGGCGAACAGCAGGAGCGGCGCGCCGGTCAGCGCGGCCAGCGGCAGCGCGAGCCGCTCCCGCAGGTCCGGGCGGATCCAGCGGGCCGCCACCGAGCGGGTTGCTGCGGCCCCAACTGCCGGACGCGTCGATGACCGCTCGGGCGGCGATGTCTGCCACGGCACTGTCCGGGCCGACCGCGCGGAC
>NZ_JBFARL010000241.1:0-11122 GCF_040674655.1 Actinomadura sp. NPDC049753
CGCGTCCCCCGCGGCGGTGGGCGTGGTGGGCGGCCCCCCCGGGGGGGTGCGGGCCGCGGGCGGGTCAGCGGGCGGGGAGGATCCGGCCGGTGACCTCTCCGAAGCCGATGCGGGCGCCGGAGGGGCCGGGGGCGGAGGCGGTGATCGAGACCTCGTCGCCGTCCTCCAGGAAGGCGCGCGGCTCGCCGTTGACCGTCACGGGCTCCTTGCCGCCCCACGTGAGCTCGATGAAGGCGCCGCGCTGGTCCTTGTCCGGGCCCGAGACCGTCCCGGAGGCGAACAGGTCGCCGGTGCGGGAGGAGGCGCCGTTCACCGTCATGTGCGCGAGCATCTGGGCGGGCGACCAGTACATCTCCCGGTAGGGCGGGCGGGAGACGACCTGCCCGTTCCAGGAGACGGCGAGGTCGAGGTCCAGACCCCACGGGTTCTTCTCGCGCAGGTAGGGCAGCGGCTCGGGGTCCTGCGGCGGCGTGGCGACGCGGGCGGCCTCCAGGGCGAGGAGCGGGACGACCCAGTGGGACACCGACGTCGCGAAGCTCTTCCCCAGGAACGGGCCGAGCGGGACGTACTCCCACGCCTGGATGTCGCGGGCCGACCAGTCGTTGACCAGGACGACGCCGAACACCCGCTCGTCGAAGTCGTCGGCGCTCACCGGGTCGCCCAGCGCCGAGCCGGTGCCGACCACGAAGCCGACCTCGGCCTCGATGTCCAGGCGGCGGCTCTCCCCGAACGTGGGCGCCGTCTCGCCTTTGCGCTGCCCGCTCGGGCGCACGATCGGCGTCCCGGACGGGACGACCGTCCCGGCGCGGCCGTGGTACCCGACCGGCAGGTGCTTCCAGTTCGGCATGAGCGGCTCGGAGTCAGGGCGGAACAGCCGGCCGAGGTTGGACGCGTGGTGCTCGGAGGCGTAGAAGTCCACGTAGTCGGCGACCTCGAACGGCATGTGCAGGGTCACCGCGTCGAGGGGGTGGACGGCCCCGTCCGGGACGTCCTCGGACACCAGGTCGAGGACCTGCTCGCGGACCTCGACCCAGCGCGCGTGGCCCTGGGCCATGAAGGGGTTCAGCGACGGCGCGGCGAAGACGCCGTCGCCGAGGCCGGCGGCGAGGTCCACGACGGAGTCGGCCACGCGGACGCCCACGCGGGGCGCGGCGCCCGGGGTCGAGAACACGCCGTAGGGGAGGTTGGCGAGCCCGAAGAGGGAGTCTCCGGGGATCGCGATGCGGGTCATCGGGAGTTCTCCAGGAGTGCGGACCCGAGCAGTCCGAGGTCCGCGAGTTCGGTCAGGGGGTCGGTGATGCTGCACGTCCCGAAGGACAGGAAGCGGGCGCGGGCCGCGGCGGTGCGCGCCTCGCCGAGCCCCGCCACGCGGGCGGCGACCGCCGGCGCGTCGCGGTCGGCCAGGACGGCGGCGAGCTCCGCGTGCGGGCGGCCGCGCAGGGCGGCGTCGGTCGCGAGCAGCAGGTTCAGGAAGCCGTGCTGGTGGAACCCGGTCTCGGGGTCGGTGTTGCGGACCGGATGGTGCAGACCGGCCGTCGCCTTGAACGGCACGCCCGCCTCCACGACCGACGTGACGGCGGCGGCGAGCTCGTCCGTGTCCGGGTACAGGTGGGCCTTCACCCCGCCGGTGCGGAACTTCGCGCGGTCGCCGCGCGCGGCGACCGCCTCGATGAACGCGGGACGCCGCTCGTCGCGGGGGATCTCGACGTACACGGGTACGCCGGGGCGGCCGAGCACGCGGAAGAACTCCTCCGGGCCCATGCCGGGCGGGACGGCGACCTCCAGCCCGCGTACCTCGACGGGCAGGTCGGCGGCGACGCCCACCGCCTTCGCGGCCTCGCACGGGCCGTTCGGCGCGGTGACCGACACGTCGAGCGGCTCGCCGTCGAGCAGCGGGTACAGGGCGTCGAGCGCGCCGGCGGGCAGCACCAGCGGACCGACGAGGCCGGCGTAGGCGGCGGCGCGGTGGTCGCGGTGCGCCGGGACGGCGTCGGCGAGCGGCGCGAGCCCCGGCGGGAAGACGGCGGCGTCGTCGCACAGGCCCACCGCGAACGGGGGGATCACCGCCGCCCCGCCCAGGTCCAGGCGTACGCCTCGTCCTCGCAGGCCAGACCGCCTTCGCCCAGTTCGAGCGGGCGGAAGGTGTCGACCATGACGGCCAGCTCGTCGAAGAACTCGACGCCGATGCTGCGCTCGTACGCGCCGGGCTGCGGGCCGTGCGCGAGGCCGCCCGGGTGCACCGAGACCGAGCCCTGCCCGATGCCGGAGCCCTTGCGCGCCTCGTAGTCGCCGCCGCAGTAGAACATGATCTCGTCGGAGTCGACGTTCGAGTGGTAGTAGGGCACCGGGATCGACAGCGGGTGGTAGTCCACCTTGCGCGGCACGAAGTTGCACACGACGAAGTTGTGGCCCTCGAACACCTGGTGGACGGGCGGCGGCTGGTGGACGCGGCCGGTGATCGGCTCGAAGTCGTGGACGCTGAACGTGAACGGGTACAGGCAGCCGTCCCAGCCGACGACGTCGAACGGGTGGCGCGCGTAGGTCAGCCGGGTGCCGGAGATGCCGCGCGACGTGCGGTGCTTGACGAGGACCTCGACGTCGGCGCCGTCGGCCTGGAGGGGCTCGCCGGGGCCGTGCAGGTCGCGCTCGCAGTACGGGGCGTGCTCCAGGAACTGGCCGTAGCGCGACAGGTAGCGCTTCGGCGGCGCGACGTGGCCGGTGGCCTCGATCGCGTACGCGCGCAGCGGCTGGTCGCCGGTCGGCAGCCACCGGTGCGTGGTCGAGGTCGGGATGACGACGTAGTCGCCCTGCTTCGCCTCCACCGCCCCGAAGATCGTCTCGACCGTCGCGGTGCCGGACTCGATGTAGACGATCTCGTCGCCGGTCGCGTTGCGGTACAGCGGCGAGTCCGCGGCGGACACGACGTAGGAGAGCCGGACGTCGCCGTTGCCGAGGATGAGCCGGCGGCCGGTGACGACGTCGGTCTCGGACCACGTCTCCTTGGGGAACAGCTCGTGCAGCTTCAGGTGGCGCGGCCGCAGCGGATGGTTGGGCGTCGTGGTCTGGTCGGGGACGTCCCAGACCCGCGAGTCGACGATCGCGGACGGGATCTCCCGGTGGTACAGCAGTGACGAGTCGGAGGAGAAGCCCTCCTCGCCCATCAGCTCCTCGAAGTAGAGCCGCTCCTCGCCGCCCCCGTGGCCGCTGTGGCGGTGCTGGGTGTGGCGCTTCGGCGGCACGTGGCCGACCCGGCGGTAGTGGGCCATCCTCCATCGCCTCCGATGATTAACGCATTAACTACTTTCTGCCGACCCTACGGCTGTTCTCCCTCCGAAAGGAAGGCCTAATCGGCGGCCCCGGTCAGCTGCGCTCGCGGACGTCGAACGAGCCGCGTCCCGCGATGAGCTTGTCCAGCAGCATGACGAGCATCCGCTGCTCGGTCTCGGTGAGCACGTCCGCCCACTGCCGCTCGCGCTCGTTCTGCCCGGCGAAGATCTCCAGCATGGCCTCCTGCCCCCGCTCGGTCAGCGCGAGGATCACCGACCGGCCGTCCCGCTCGCCCCGGGTGCGCGCGAGCATCCCGTCCGCGACGAGCGTCTTGCTCAGGTTGGAGACGGCGGCCCTGCTCATCCCGGCCAGCGTGGCGGCCCGGCCGGGCTCCAGCGGCCCGGCGAGCCAGGTCACGAACAGCAGCCGGAACGCCGACCAGGAGTGGCCGCGCGGCCGGTGCACCGTGGACTCCAGGTCGTAGGTGACGATCGCCGACGCCCGGTTCAGCGTCAGCAGCAGCCGCGTCGCCAGCCGGTGCCGGAACCCGAACTCCTCCGAGAGCCGCCGTTCCGCGAGATCGACGAACGACCAGAAGTCCAGCTCCGCCCGGTCGTCGGTGCTCATGTCCGCATGCTCGTCCATCCGCTCGCAGTCCCGCCGATCTAGTTCATGCTTTGACTATTTAACCCCGGTGGGGCCCGGGGTGTCAGCCGTAGTCCGGTGTCAGCCGTGAGCCAGGGGGCATTGCATGGCGGGGGAGACGTAGCGGGGGACACAGCGGGGGAGATGGCGAATGGCGACCGTCGCCGACCAGTTCATCGAGGTGCTGCGGCAGGCCGGGGTCCGGCGGATCTACGGGGTGGTGGGCGACAGCCTCAACCCGGTCGTGGACGCCGTGCGCCGGACGCGCGGGATCGACTGGGTGCACGTCCGCAACGAGGAGGCGGGCGCGTTCGCGGCGGCGGCCGAGGCGCAGACCACGGGACGGCTCGCCGTGTGCGCCGGCAGTTGCGGCCCCGGCAACACCCACCTCGTCCAGGGCCTGTACGACGCGCACCGGTCGGGGGCGCCGGTGCTGGCGCTGGCGTCGCAGATCCCGAGCGTGCAGATCGGCAGCGGCTACTTCCAGGAGACCCACCCCGAGCGGCTGTTCGTCGACTGCAGCCACTTCTGCGAGCCGATCATCACCCCGGAGCAGATGCCGCGGCTCCTGCGGACCGCCATCCAGCACGCGATCGGGCTCGGCGGCGTCTCCGTGCTGACGCTGCCCGGGGACGTCGCGGGCCGTGACACGGCCGAACCGACCGGCGAGCACGACTTCCTCGTCCGCAAGGGGGTCGTCCGCCCGCCGGCCGACCAGGTCGAGCAGCTCGCCGGCGCGCTCAACCGGGCGCGGAAGGTGATGCTGTTCTGCGGCTCCGGCGTCCGGGACGCCCACTCCGAGGTGATCGAGCTGGCGCACCGGCTGCTCTCGCCGGTCGGCCACGCGCTGCGCGGCAAGGAGTGGATCCAGTACGACAACCCGTTCGACGTGGGCATGAGCGGCCTGCTCGGCTACGGCGCCTGCTACGAGGCGATGCAGGCCGCCGACCTCGTCGTCCTGCTCGGCACCGACTTCCCCTACGATCCGTTCCTGCCGGGCAGGAACACCGTCCAGGTGGACGACGACCCGTCCAAGCCGGGCCGCCGGACCCCGCTCGACCTCGCGGTCCACGGGGACGTCGGGGAGACGATCCGGCTCGTCCTGGACAAGGTGGAGCAGAAGCACGACCGCTCCTACCTCGACGAGATGCTGCACCGCCACGCGCGGGCGCTGGAGAACGTGGTCTCCGCCTACACCCGCGACATCGACCGGCACATCCCGATCCACCCCGAGTACGTCGCCGGCGTCCTGGACGACCTCGCCGACGACGACGCGATCTTCACCGTGGACACGGGGATGTGCAACGTCTGGGCCGCCCGCTACATCACCCCGAACGGGCGCCGCCGCGTGATGGGCTCGTTCGTCCACGGCTCCATGGCCAACGCGCTCCCGCACGCCGTCGGCGCCCAGTTCGGCGCGCCCGGACGCCAGGTGATCTCGATCTCCGGCGACGGCGGTCTCGGCATGCTGCTCGGCGAGCTGCTCACCGTGAGGCTGCACCGCGTCCCCGTGAAGATCATCCTGTTCGACAACGCGTCGCTCGGCATGGTGAAGCTGGAGATGATGGTGGACGGCCTGCCGTCCTACGAGACCGACCACGAGCCCGTCGACTACGCGGCGATCGCCGAGGCGGCCGGGATCGAGTCGGCGCGGGTGGAGCGCCCGTCCGACGTCCGCACGGTGATGGAGCGGGCGCTCGCCTCGCCCGGCCCCTACCTGGTGGACGTCGTGACCGACCCGAACGCCCTGTCCATCCCGCCGCGCATCACGCCGCAGCAGGTGAAGGGCTTCGCGCTGTCGGCCGGCAAGACCGTCCTCGCCGGCGGCGTCGGCAGGATGCTCGACCTGGCCCGCAGCAACCTGCGCAACATCCCCCGCCCCTGAGGGGCCGGACGGTCAGCGGAACTCGCGGGCCATCTCGGTGAGGGTCTCGGCGGCGACCTCGGCGAGGGGGCGGACGGGCTGCTCGTCGATCCAGGCCACGGACGCGACGCGCAGCGCGGTCATGAAGGCGCCGGCCATGACGCGGGCGCGCAGGCGGGGGAGGCCGTCCCGGGAGGCGATCAGGTCGGCGAGGGCCCGCTCGAACTCGGCGTAGCTGGCGAGCTGCCGCCCGAGGACGGACGGATGCTTGCGGGCGAGGCGCGTCTGCGCCGCCCACTGGGGGTCCAGGTCGCCGGCCTCCGCGTGCAGGGCGTCCAGCGAGGCGCGCAGCGCCGTCCATGACGACTCGCCGGCCGGGCGGGCCGCGAAGGTCGCGAGCACGGCGTTCATCCGCTGCTCGTCGCCGTAGAGGAGGGCGTCCTCCTTGCCGGCGAAGTAGTTGGAGAAGGTGCGGCGGGACACGCCCGCCGCGTCGGCGATGGCCTCGACGGTGACCTCGTCCAGGCCGTGCTCGACGGCGAGCCGCATCGCGGCCTCGTGCAGGGCGCGGCGCGTCGCCTCCTTCTTGCGTTCGCGCAGCCCACCGGTGGTCTCCATGGTGGCCCCAAGCCTAGCGGGCAAAAACCTGCCCAGTGCGAAATTTTGCGCAGTGGGAATAAAGTGTCCGGGCCGGGGGTTGATCCCGTCGTTCCCGTCCCAGGACAGGCCCACTTCACCCGGAGGCGTTCCTTGACCGAGCAGGTCCCCGCGAGATCGGCCCCGATGTCGCACCGCCAGATCCTCGAAGCGCTCAGCGGCCTGCTGCTGGTGCTGTTCGTGGCGATGCTGAGCAGCACCGTCGTGTCCACCGCGCTGCCGCAGATCATCGGCGCCCTCAAGGGCAGCCAGTCGCAGTACACCTGGGTCGTCACCGCGACCCTGCTCGTGTCGACCGCCAGCACCCCGATCTGGGGAAAGCTGGCCGACCTCTACGACAAGAAGACGCTGCTCCAGGCGGGCGTCGGCATCTTCGTCCTGGCGTCGGTGGCGTCCGGGTTCGCGCAGAGCACCGCGCAGCTCATCGCGTTCCGCGCGGTGCAGGGCCTCGGCGTCGGCGCGCTGCAGATCCTCGTCCAGATCATCATGGCGGCGATGATCAGCCCGCGGGACCGGGGCCGCTACTACGGCTACCTCGGCGGCGTGATGGCCGTCGCGACGGTCGGCGGCCCGCTGCTCGGCGGCCTCATCGTCGACTCCGCGCTCGGCTGGCGCTGGTGCTTCTTCATCGGCGTGCCGTTCGCGGTCGTGGCCTTCGGGCTGCTGCAGAAGACCCTGCGGCTCCCGCGCGTCCGCCGGCCCGACGTCAAGATCGACTACCTGGGCGCGACGCTCATCGCCGCCGGGGTCAGCGTGCTGCTGATCTGGGTCACCTTCGTCGGCGAGAACTTCGCCTGGCTGTCGTGGCAGACGGCCGCGATGGCCGGCTCCGGCGTGGTGCTGCTCGCCGCGGCCGTGTGGGCCGAGTCCCGCGCCGCGGAGCCGGTCGTCCCGCTGGACATCGTGGCGCGCCGCAACACCGCGCTCGCGATCACGGCCAGCCTGGCCGTCGGCATGGCGATGTTCGGCGGCGCCGTCTTCCTCGGCCAGTACTTCCAGATCGGGCGCGGCTACAGCCCGACCAAGGCGGGCCTGCTCACGTTCCCGATGATGCTCGGCGTGTTCGGCGCGTCCACCGTGGCCGGGCGCCTCGCCAGCAAGACCGGCAGGGTCAAGCCCTACATCGTCTTCGGGACGATCGTGCTGACCGCCGGGTTCGGGCTGCTCGCCACCATCGACCACCAGACCTCGCTCGTCTTCATCGGCGCCGCGATGTTCCTGGTCGGCGCCGGGGTCGGCATGACGATGCAGAACCTCGTCCTCGTCGTGCAGAACTCGGTGCCCCTGCACGAGATCGGCGCCGCGAGCGGGACCGTCACGTTCTTCCGCTCCCTCGGCGGGACGGTCGGCGTCTCGGTGCTCGGCGCCGTCCTGGCGAACCAGGTCGCGGACCGGATCGCCGACGGGCTGCGCAGGCTCGGCGTGAACCCGGGCGCGGGCGGCGGCGACGCGGGCACCCTCGACATCGGCGCGTTCCCCGCGCCCGTCCAGGAGGTCGTCCGGGCAGCCTACGGCGACGCCACCGGCCACATCTTCCTCATCTCCGCGGCGATCGCGATCGTCGGCATCGTCGCGGCGGCGTTCCTCAAGCCGGTGACGCTGCGCGACAGCCTCGACCTCGGCGGCTCGCCGGAACCCACGAAGGGGGACGTCCCCGTCCCCGCCGCGGAGGGCCGCGCGTTGTCAGGCTCCTGACAAAAGCCCGGCCGAAGAGCTGGGCCGAGTCAGAAGAGGACGCGAGCCTCCGTCCGTACGGTCGGTACCCCCAACCCCGTACCCGGAGGCGGCAGATGAGCGGACGATCGGAGTTCGGGCGCCGCGCGGAGTCGGCCAGGCGCGCGGAGTTGGCCAGGCGCGCGGTGTCGGTCGGCCGGGCGGGCGGGATGTTCGCCCGCAGCGGCCTGTGGCGTCCCGGACCGCCGCTGCGGGTCGCCCGCCAGCTCGGCGCCCTGCGCCGCTGGGGCACCCTGCTCGGCGGGACGCTCGCCTCCGCCGCCGCCCGCGACCCCGGCGCCGTCGCGATCGTCGACGACGCCGGGGAGCTGACCTACGGCGAGGTCGACGCCCGCACCGACCGGCTCGCCGCCGCCCTGTCCGCGTCCGCCCCCGGCTCCGGCTCCGGCTCCCCGCCCCGCGTGGCCGTCCTGTGCCGCAACCACCGCGGCATGGTCGAGGCGCTCGTCGCGTGCAGCAAGCGCGGCTCCGACATCGTCCTGCTGAACACCGGCATGAGCACCGAGCAGCTCGTGACCGTCCTCCGCCAGCAGAAGGTCGAGGTGGTGATCGCCGACGCGGAGTTCACCGGCTTCATCGCGGCCGTGCCCAGGACCGTGCGGGTGGTCACCGCGGGCGGGACGGGCTCGGAGCTGGAGAACCTCATCGTCACGACGCCCGCCGCGCCGATCGGCCCTCCGGCCAGGGCGGGCCGGACGATCGTGCTGAGCTCCGGCACGACCGGCCGCCCCAAGGGCGCCGACCGGCACTCCCGGCCGGGGCTGTCGCCGCTGGCGTCGATCCTGTCCCGCATCCCCTGCCGCGTGCACGAGCGGATGTTCATCGAGGCGCCGCTGTTCCACACCTGGGGCTACGCGATGCTCCAGATCGCGGTCTCGCTGCGCGCCACGATCGTCCTGCGGGCCAGGTTCGACCCCGAGGAGACCCTCCGCACGATCGACCGGACCCGCGCGACCGCGCTGGTCGCCGTCCCGGTCATGCTGCAGCGCGTCCTGGACCTGCCGGAGGCCGCGCGCCGCGGGCACGACACGTCCTCGCTGCGGATCGCGGCCGTCAGCGGCTCGGCGCTGCCCGCGACGCTCGCCACCGCCTTCATGGACGAGTTCGGCGACGTCCTCTACAACCTGTACGGGTCGACGGAGGCGTCCTGGGTGACGATCGCCACCCCCGCCGACCTGCGCGCCCGTCCCGATACCGCGGGCACGCCGCCGCCGGGGACGCGGGTCGCCGTCCTGGACGACGAGGGCGCGCCCGTCCCGCCCGGCGCCACGGGACGCATCTTCGCCGCGAACGAGCTGCTGTTCGCCGGCTACACCGGCGGCGGCACCAAGGAGATGCGCGACGGCCTGATGAGCCTCGGCGACGTCGGCCACCTCGACGAGCACGGCCGGCTCTTCGTGCACGGCCGCGACGACGACATGATCGTCTCGGGCGGGGAGAACGTCTTCCCCGGCGCGATCGAGGAGGTGCTGGAGAAGCTTCCGCAGGTGCGGGAGGTCGCCGTGGTCGGCGTCCCGGACGAGGAGTTCGGCCAGCGCGCCGCCGCGTTCGTCGTCCTGCACGAGGGCGAGGCCCTGGACGGCGACGCCGTCCGCGCCCAGGTCCGCGACCACCTGGCCCGCTACGCGGTCCCGCGCGACGTCCACTTCCTGGACGCCCTGCCCCGCAACCCCACCGGCAAGGTCCTTCGCCGAGCCCTCCCCACCTGACCCCGACCGGTTGCCCGAGCTGTGTGAGGGGTCATGCTGCGCCGGGGCGGGGGGCGAGCCGGGCGGGCGGCGGCGGGGGTGTGCGTCGGCAGGGCTCGCGTCAGACGGTGGCGGCCGGGTGGCGGCCGTCGATGACGAACCAGAGGCGGGTGCGGTGCGGGGTCTGGTCCAGGCCCCATTCGTCGGCCAGGGCGTCGATGACGGTGAGGCCGCGGCCGTGGTCGAGGCGGGGCGGGCCGTTCGGGTCGGCCTGGGCGGGGCCGTCGTCGGACACCTCGACGCGGAGCCGCCGGCCGTCGGTGGCGATCGTGACGCTGATGAGGCCGGAGCCGTGCAGGATGGCGTTGGCGACGCCCTCGGCGGTCATCAGCTCGACGTCGTCGAGGAGCGTCTCGTCCGCGAGGACCTTCGCGGCGCGCTCGCGAACGGCGCGGCGGGCGCGGCGGCCGCCGTCGCCCTCCCCGGTGAAGCCGATCGGTTCGCCGAGCCGTTCCATCCCCTCGGTCACTTCATCACCACACTCGGTTCGGGAAGCGTTCCCGCAATCATTCATCTGCGCTGAGTGACCGGGCGACGCTACGGACGCTTTGATCTCGGCCTTTCCGGGGCAGGTCGGCCTTAGGTGGCGGAGCTTACGGCAGGACTCGCCGCTCCAAGCGCACATCATGAAAAACATCTCCGCCGCGTGGGGCACTACTCACCCGGGCGCACAAAACCGGGAACTTCTCCGTCTTCCAGCGAGAATCACCGCACACCTTCCTCATGTCACGCTGGGGCTCCACCCCTGGGAGGAACGCCATGCACGCGGTCGTCCTCGCCTGCGCTGCGCAGGCCGTCTACATCGTCGCCTACGTCCTGTTCAAGACGGCCGCGGGGCGGATGAGCCCGCTCTCGGGCCGCCGTCCGCTGCACGCCGCCGGACTTCTCGTGCGAAGCCCGCGCTGGCTCGCCGGTCTCGCGGTGCTGATGGCGGGCTTCGGACTCTCCGCCACGGCGCTGGCCGCGCTGCCCGTCGCCGCGACGCTGCCCGCCTACGGGCTCGGTCTCGTCCTGCTGCTGGCCGTCGGGATGAGCGGCTTCGGCGAGCGGCCGACCTCGCGCGAGTGGCTCGCCGTCCTCATCACGGTCGCCGCGATGGTCGCCGCGGCGCTGTCGGTGCTGGGCCACGGCGGAGCGTGCCCGAGGACGACGAGCACCGCACCCGGATGTACTCCGAGCACCTCTACTGCCCCTACGACGACCTGTC
>NZ_JBFARL010000242.1:0-11102 GCF_040674655.1 Actinomadura sp. NPDC049753
AGGACGGGTGAGGCCGGGGAGGTGCGGTAGCTGATGCCGGTGGCCCAGGCGTCGGTGGGGGAGAGGGCGACCATGTCGGTGAAGCCCGTCCCGGGCGGCTGTGACGCGCTCCTCGACGAGCTGCGCAGCGCCAAAGTCACGGCGGCTGACGGCGGATGGGGAGTCGGGCATGGGAGCTCCTCCTTCGAACCCCGGACGGGCTTCGTGATCAAAGGTGACACGACGGGCCGCCGATCTCCAGGGACGGCGGTCCGCCGGACCCCCCGCACGGCGCCGAACAGGCCGAAGTCGGGAACATCCTGCAATGCCGGGAATATACGATCCGGTGGCCGAACTCGGCCGGATTAACGGCGGGTAACCCTGGTTTTACTCTGGACAACGTGGACCGCGCCGCGATGAGATGGCCCACCGTAGATTTGCCCACCCCCAGGCGGACCCGATGACGGATGTTGTGCTGGACGGCGTCGACAAGGTGTATCCCGGCGGGCAGGTGGCGGTCCGCGACGTCCGCCTGCGCATCAACGACGGGGAGCTCTTCGTCCTGCTCGGACCGTCCGGCTGCGGCAAGTCGACCATCCTGCGCATGATCGCCGGGCTGGAGGAGATCACCGGCGGGGACCTGTGGCTGAACGGCACCGTCGCCAACGACCTGCCGCCGCGCGAACGGAACGTGGCGATGGTGTTCCAGGAGGGCGCGCTCTACCCGCACCGCACGGTCAAGGGCAACATGATGTTCCCGCTGGAGGTGTCCGGGGACGACCGCGCCGAGGCGTCCGCGAAGGTCGTCGAGCTGGCGCGGGCGCTCGGCATCAACACGATGATCGACCGGCTGCCGCGCACGCTGTCGGGCGGCCAGCGGCAGCGGGCCGCGATCGGGCGGGCGCTGATCCGCGAACCGTCGCTGTTCCTGATGGACGAGCCGCTGTCGAGCCTGGACGCGGGGCTGCGCGCGGAGCTGCGCGTGGAGATCGCCGCGCTGGTGCGCTCCAGCCGCACCACCACCGTCTACGTCACGCACGACCAGGTCGAGGCCATGACGATGGCCGACCGGATGGCCGTGCTGCGCGACGGCGTCCTGGAGGACGTCGGCACCCCCGAGCAGATCTACGAGGACCCGGCGACCGTGTTCGTGGCCGCGTTCCTCAGCTCCCCTCCGATCAACCTGCTGCAGGCCACCCTGTGGGCGGTCGAGGGCCAGGGGCTGATGCTCGACCTCGGACCGCAGCGGCTCACCCTGCCCTGGAACGACCCGCGGGCGTCCGCGCTGATCAGCCACCAGGGCCGGCCCGTGATCGTCGGGATCCGCCCCGACACGATGATGCCGATCGCCCCGGGCTCGCCCGCCCCGGCCGGGACCGTCCTGTCCGGGCAGGTCCGCGCGCTGGAGTTCCACGGCCACGAGTGGCTGGCCTATGCCGAGGCCGGCATCCCCACGGTGGACGCGAACGAGGTCGGGCGGCCCGAGCGGCCGCCGGTCCCCGCGGCGGAGCGGCCCGGGCTGCGCGATCGGGTCCTGGCGCTGTTCGGCAGGCAGGCCGAGGCGCAGGAGCCGGCCGAGGAGCACTCGGGCCACCACCGGCGGTCCGACCTCGTCTTCCGCATCGCGCCCGGCGGGCGGCCCGACCGGGGCGACCGCGTCGCGCTGGCGGTCGACCTGGACCGGATCCTGTTCTTCGGCGCGGACGGCCGGCGCATCACGCCCGTCCACCGCTAGTCACGAGCGGCCGCGCAGGACGCCGGCGAGCCGGCGCATCCCCTCGTCGATCTCGGGCGGCGCCACGGCGCCGTACCCGAAGACCAGGCCCGCGCCGGGCGGCCCGGTCACGGCGAACTCCGACAGCGCGAACAGCCCGACGCCCGCGGTGAGCGCCTTCGCGGCGACCGCGGCGTCGTCCGCGCCGTCCCGGAACACCGCGCTCAGATGCAGCCCGGCCTCGGACGGGACGATGTCGAGCCGGTCCCCCGGCAGCCCGGCCACCCGCTCGGCGACGCGCTCGTGCCGCGCCCGGTACTCGCGGCGGGACCTGCGGATGTGGCGGGCGAGCAGGCCCTCGTCGATGAACCGGGCGAGGGCCGCCTGCGCGGGCAGTTCGGCGTGCCAGGACGAGACGTAGCGCGCCATGCGGAACGCGTGGTGCAGCGACGGCGGCGCCACCAGGAACCCCAGGCGCAGCACCGGCCGCATGATCTTGGAGAAGGTGCCGGTGTACAGGACGCGGCCGTCCTCGTCGAGGCTCTGCAGCGGCTCGACGGGCCGCCCGCCGTACCGGTACTCGGTGTCGTAGTCGTCCTCGACGATCACCACGTCCCGCCGCCGCGCCCAGTCGAGCAGCGCCCTGCGGCGCGGCAGCGACATCGGCATGCCCAGCGGGAACTGGTGCGAGGGCGTGACGTAGACGGCCCTCGCTTCGCCGGGCAGCGCGTCCACGCGGAGCCCCTCGGCGTCGACCGGCACGCCGCGCACCCGCATCCCGGCCGCGGCGAGGAGCATCCGCACGGGCGGGTACCCGGGGTCCTCCACGGCCACCACGTCGCCCGGTTCCAGTAGCACCCGGACGATCAGGTCGAGGGCCTGCTGGACGCCGGACGTCACGACGACGTCGGCCCCGCTCGCCCGCACCGACCGCGAGACGCCCACGTGCCGGGCGACGGCCTCGCGCAGGGCGGGCAGCCCGGCCGGGTCGGCCGCCGAGGCGGGATCGGCCAGCGCCGACGGCCGCAGCAGCCCCGACATGATCCGCCGCCATGCCTCGTACGGGAACAGCCGCACGTCGGGCAGGCCGGCGCGGAAGTCCCACCGGATCCCGGGCATCGGCGCCGGCCAGGCGGACACCCCGTCCCACACGCCGCGCGGGCGCAGCGGCGAGGCGGCGGGCGCGCCGCGCGCGGCGGACCCGGTCTCCCGGACGAACGTCCCCGCGCCGACCCGGCTCGTCAGGAACCCCTCGGCCGCGAGCCGGTCGTAGGCGACGCCGACCGTGTTGCGGGAGATCGCCAGGCGCCGCGCCAGCTCGCGCGTCGGCGGCAGCGCCTCCCCCGCGCGCAGCCGGCCGTCCAGGATCGCGGCGCGCAACTGGCCGTAGATCTGCCCGGCGAGGTCGCGGCGCCCCACCAGGCTCACGTGGAGGTCCACGGCGCCGAGCCTAAATCGGCTCAGTCAATATGCGCAATTTTGGACCTGTACCTGGGCCTCTGAGAGTCCCTAGCGTGGCGGCATGGACCTCCTGAAAGAACTTCTCGCCACCGATTTCCGGCCACTCGACCGGGAAGCGGCCGATCTCTACCTGTCCATCGTCGCGCAGGTGAAGCCGGACGCGCTGCGGCTGCCGACGCCGTGCCCCGACTGGACGCTGCACGGCCTGCTGCGCCACCAGGTGAGCCAGGACGAGGGCTTCGCGGCCGCCGCCCGGGGCGAGGGCGCGCGGCTGTCCGCGTGGCGCGGCGGCGACCTCGGCGACGACCCCTTCGCCGCGGCGCGGGCCTCCGCCGACCTCGTGACGCGGGCCTTCGCGGAGGCGGCCCCGGACGCCGAACTCGCCCTCCCCGAGATCCGCGACGGCGGCGCCTTCCCCGCGGCGCTGGCGATCAGCTTCCACTTCGTCGACCTCGTCGTGCACGCCTGGGACGTCGCCGCCTCGATCGGCGCGGCCTGGGAGCCTCCCGGCGGCCTCGTGGAGGCGTCCCTCAAGGTGGCCGCCATCGTCCCCGAGGAGGGCCGAGGCCCCGGCGACTCGTTCGCCCCGGCCGTCCCCTCCCCGGCCGGCGCGGAGCCGCGGGACCGCCTGCTCACCCTCCTCGGCCGGGACCCCTCATGGCGCTCCTGAGGACCGCGTGGCGCGGCGGGCCGGTCCGGGCGACGGGCCCGGTCCTCGTCAGCGTCACCGATTTCACCTGCGCGCGTCCGCTCGACCTGCCGCGGGCCTTCCACGCGGGCATGGCGCTGCGCCGGTCGTGGCCCGACCTGGAGGGGGCCGTCGGCCTGTGGCTGTGGACCGACCTCCGCCGGCGCAGGTGCGGCTCGGTCTCGGTCTGGACCGGCGACGCCGCGCTGCGCGGCTTCGTCGCCTGGCCGCCGCACGTCGCCGTCATGCGCAGGTTCCGGCGGCGCGGGACGATCCGCGCCGACACCTGGTGGGCGGACGCCTTCGAACCGGCCGAGACGTGGGCGCGCGCGGAGCGCGTCCTCGCTCAGGCCGGGGCGGGCGCGGCCTCGCAGGTCAGCGACGCCTCCCGGTAGAAGCCGATCTTCACCTTGATCTGCCGCTGCTGCGCGCGCAGGGTGGCGATCTGCTCCTCGACCCTGCGGTCGTGCTCCTGCAGCAGGTCGAGCCGCTCCTGGACGGTCTCGCCGCCGCCGCGGGCCAGCTCGGAGTAGCGCAGCATCTCGGCGATCGGCATCCCGGTGCCGCGCAGGCAGCGCAGCATCCCGAGCCACTGCAGGTCGTCGTCGGAGAACACGCGCCGTCCCGACGCGTTCCGCGCGATCCCGGACAGCAGCCCGATCTTCTCGTAGTAACGCAGCGTGTCGATGCTGAAACCGCTCTTCTCGGCGGTCTCGGCTGGAGAGTAGGAGCTCACGCACTCCAGGATCGCACCTGGAGCGCACTCCAGGTCAACGTCCGGCCGGTGCGCGCGCTTGACCTGGAGCGCGCTCCAGGTCGCAGAGTGGGAAGGAGAGGCGTACACGACGAAGCACGAGAAGGACTCGCCATGCGAATTGGACTCCAGGTTCCGAGCTTCACCTTTCCCGGAGGGCCGGAGGGGATCGGCCCCGCGTTCGGCCGCGTCGCCCGCGAGGCCGACCAGGGCGGGCTGCACTCGCTGTGGGTGATGGACCACTTCTTCCAGATCTCCATGGTGGGCCCGCCGGAGGAACCCATGCTGGAGGGCTACTCCGCGCTCGCGTACGCGGCGGCGCTGACGGAGCGGATCACGCTCGGGACGATGGTCACCGGCGTCACCTACCGGCACCCCGGCGTGCTGGTCAAGACCGTGACCACGCTGGACGTCCTGTCGGGCGGGCGCGCGTGGCTCGGCGTCGGCGCGGCCTGGAACGACGAGGAGTCGCGCGGCCTCGGCATCCCGTTCCCGCCGACCGCGGAGCGGTTCGAGCGGCTGGAGGAGACGCTGCGGATCGCCCGCCGGATGTGGGACGGCGACGAGTCGCCGTTCGAGGGCGAGCACTACACCCTGGAGCGCCCGCTCAACTCGCCGCCCGCGCTGCGGCGCCCCCACCCGCCGATCCTCGTCGGCGGGGGCGGGGAGAAGAAGACGCTGCGGTTCGTGGCGAAGTACGCGGACGCCTGCAACCTCTTCGACGGCGACGAGCTGCCCCGCAAGCTGGAGGTCCTGAAGGAGCACTGCGAGCGCGAGGGCCGCGACTACGCCGAGATCGAGAAGACCTCGCTGACCTTCTTCACCGGGACGCCCTCGGTCGGCGCCGCCGTCGACACCGTCGGGCGGCTCGCCGAGCGGGGCGTCGACCAGGTGATCTTCTCGCAGGGCACCGGCCAGGACCTGGCGGGGATCCTCGCCGAGGCCCTGGCCCAGACAGAGAAGATCATCCCGGCGGGGCGGTGAGGCCCGGTCCCGCGCGCCGCGGCTCGCGGGGCACCCGGCTCAGTCCCGCGGCGGCCGCGGGTGCAGCGGGACGCCGAGGAGTCGGCCCACGCCCGCTCCGTGCCGGCTGTGCTTGCGTGAGGAGACCCCCGCGGCCCCCGTCTCATGCCGCGGCGGGGGTGAACACCCACTTCTTGTACGACCAGTAGCGGAACGCCGACCCGAGGCCGACGCCCGCGAGGAGGCCCAGGTTGTAGGCGACCCCGCCGTGCAGGCCCAGGGTGTAGTAGGTGAAGCCGGTGCACAGCACCTGGATCAGCAGCCCGACGCCGTTCAGCGCGAAGAAGATCGCGACCTCCCGGCCGGAGCCGTCGCTGTCGCGGTGCCGGAACGTCCAGAACCGGTTGAGCAGGTAGGAGGACAGCGTGGACACCACGGTCGGCACGACGACGCTCGTGACCGGGCTGCCGCCGAGCCACGCGCGCATCAGGTTGGCGCCGAAGACCATGATCAGCGTGCCGAGGCACCCCACGAAACCGAAACTGAGCAGTTCGCTGAGGAATCTCCGCAGCGCCGGGGCGGACGCGACCGTTTCGGCCGGTCTCGACCGCTGCATGGTGCTCACTCGCCCAGACCTTACCTGAGTAGGACATATACGAAGGTCGCAACCCCGCAAAAGATCAACGGGCGCCGCCGTCACCGCTCGGCCGTCACCGCCGCCGGGGCCAGCAGGACGATCAGCCCGACGAGCGCGACCGGGACGGCCAGCGCCCACGTCAGGCCCACGCCCTGCGCGATGAAACCGATGACGGGCGGGCCGCCGAGCAGGCCGAGGTAGCCGACGCCGGTCACCCGGGAGATCCCGGCCGCGGGCGGCACGCCGGGCACGTTGCCCGCCGCGCTGAACGTGACGGGCGCCACGACCGCGACGCCGAGGCCGAACAGCGTGAAACCGGCCACCGCCGCCGTGGGGTCGCCCGCCGCGAGCCCGAGGCCGAGTCCGAGGGCGGCGACCAGCGAGCCGCCCCGCAGCACCGGGACGGGCCCGAAGCGCGCGACGACCTGGTCGCCGGTGAGCCGGCCCACGGTCATCGCCACCGCGCACCCGGCGTAGCCGAGCCCCGCCACGCCGGGTCCGGTGCCGAGGTTCTCCCTCAGGTAGATCGCGCTCCAGTCGGCCATGGCACCCTCGCCCACGAACGAGCACAGGCCGATGACGCCGAGCATGACCAGCGGCCAGCGCGGGGAGCGGGCCGAGGCCGGGGCGTCCTCGTCCGGCTCGGGATACTCGTCGGCGGAGCGGTCCAGAAGGCCGCGGCAGCCGAAGGCCACCAAGGCGATCAGCGCCGCCGCCGCGACCGCCAGATGCAGCGGGACGGGGACGCCCGCGTGCGCGGCCGCCGAGCCGGCCAGCGCCGCCAGCAGCGTCCCGATGCTGTAGGAGCCGTGCAGGCCGGACAACAGCGGACGGCCGTAGCCGCGCTCCACGGCGACGCCCTGCGCGTTCATCGCCACGTCCATGAGGCCGAGCGAGGCGCCCATCAGCAGCAGCGAGAGGATCAGCGCGCCGAGGTTCCAGGCCAGGCCGAGCGGGACCAGTGCCAGCGCGCCCGCGGCCCCCGCCGCGACCGTCGTCGCGCGGCTGCCCCACCGGCCGACGATCCGCCCCGCGAACCGGACCGCCGCGACGACGCCCACGGGCGCGCCGAGCAGCGCCACGCCCATCGCGCCCTCGCTCAGCCCGAGATGCTCCTTGATCTGCGGGATGCGGGCGACCCAGGCGGCACCGAGCAGGCCGTGCGCGGCGAACGCCAGCGTCACCGCGCCGCGCGCCCGGGACAGCGTCGTGATCTTCTCGGTAACCACCCGGCAGACTGTACGTCGCCGACGCGACCGGGCCGTCCCGGCCGCCTCACGCCAGGTCCGCGAGCGGCACCTCCGGGTCGGCGAGACGGGCGGCGTCCACGGGCCGCCCGGAGCGGATCAGTGCCTGGACGTCCCCGGTGACGTCCCACACGTTGACGTTCATTCCGGCGACGACCCGCCCGCCCGACAGCCAGAACGCGACGAACTCCCGTCCCGGGACGTCCCCGCGGTACACGACCTCGTCGTACTCCCCCGGCGCCGCGACGCCGGACATCTCCATGCCGAGGTCGTACTGGTCGCTGAAGAAGTAGGGGAGCTGGTCGTGGACGACGTCCTGGCCGAGCATCGCGCGGGCCGCGACGGGGCCTCCGTTCAGCGCGTTGGCCCAGTGCTCCACGCGGATCCGGCGGCCGAGCAGCGGGTGGTAGGCGTTGGCGACGTCCCCGGCCGCGTAGATGTCGGGGTCGGACGTGCGCAGCGACTGGTCGACGAGGATCCCGTCGGACACCTCCAGCCCGGCCGCCTCGGCGAGCCCGCTGTTGGGCCGCACCCCGATGCCGACGATCACGACGTCCGCGGGCACCTCCGCGCCGCCTGAGGTCACGACCGCCGAGACCTGCCCGGCGCCCCAGAACCCGGCCACGCCCTCGTCCATCCGCAGGACCACGCCGTGCTCGCGGTGCAGGTCGGCGAACATGCCGCCGAGCTCGGGGCCCATCGCGGCGTGCAGCGGCACCGGCTCCGGCTCGATGACCGTCACCTCGTTGCCGTGCGCGCGGGCGGCGGCCGCCGCCTCCAGCCCGATCCAGCCCGCCCCGGCCACCACGACCCTGCGGCCGCCGGGCGCCAGCGCCTGCTTCAGCGCGGCCGAGTCGGCCATCGTCCGCAGGTAGTGGATGCCCTGGAGCTTGGAGCCCGGCACGTCCAGCCGGCGCGGGGACGCGCCCGTCGCCAGCAGCAGCTTGTCGTAGGCGACCGGCTCCTTGGTGGACAGCCGGACCTGGTGCGCGCCCCGGTCTATGGCCGCGACGGACGTGCCGAGCCGCAGTTCCACGTCGTGCTTGTCGTACCAGTCCGCCTCGTGGACGTGGGCCTTGTCCCGGGGCTCCTTGTCCAGCAGGAACCCCTTGGACAGCGGAGGCCGCTCGTACGGCCGCTCGATCTCCTCCCCGACCAGCAGCACCCTGCCCGCGAAGCCCTCCTCACGGAGCGTCTCGGCCGCCTTGGCCCCGGCCAGGCTGGCTCCGGCGATGACGAACGTCTCCTCGGGCATGGTGACCTCCTGTAGTGGACCTGTAGCTATCCCTACAGCGGTGCCTGCCACGAGACAAGGGTCCGTCGGCTGGCGCGTCGAGGCGTGTCCCCCGCCCGGCGCCGGGCCGCCCCGGGTCAGTACCCGCGTCCGCCCAGCATGCGGTGGCGGGCCATCGCCGACAGGTCGGTCAGGGAGGCGATCTGGTCGATCACGGCGCGCAGCCGGGCGGCGTCGTCGGAGGCGTCCGTGAACGCGTCGCGGAAGCCCGGGTCGAGGGTCTCCGGCGCGCCCGCGAGCATCATCTCCGCGAGTTCGGTGATCAGCGTCCGCTGGCGGGCCCTGACCTCCTCATGGCTGATCCACACGTAGTGCGCGGTGATGCCCTTGAGCAGGGCGTTCTCCAGCCGCTGCCGGCGCGGCACGATCAGTTCCGCCGCATAGCGGGTGAGCGGGCGGTCGCCGTAGGCCTCCCGCGTGGCGGTCTCGGCGGCCAGGCAGAACCGCCCGATCAGGGTGCTGGTCAGGTTCTTGAGGGCGGCGTGGCTGCGCGGGGTGCCGTCGTAGCGGTCGGGCCAGCAGGGCTCGGCGAGCAGCGCGGCGAAGCGCTCCTCCAGCTCGGCCTGGCCGGCGTCGGGGCAGTACAGCTTGGCCGCCGTGGCGGCGACGAGGCGGCGCTCGGAGGGGTCGGCGAGGCGGTTGAAGTCGACGTGCCCGGCGACCAGCGCGTCCTCCAGGTCGTGGACGGAGTAGGCGACGTCGTCGCTCCAGTCCATGACCTGGGCCTCGAAGCAGGCGCGGCCCGGCTCGGCGCCGTCGCGCACCCAGCGCGCCACGTCCGCGTCGTCGTCGTAGACGCCGAACTTGCCGTTCACGGCCTCGGCCTGCGACCACGGGTACTTCATCGCGGCGTCCAGCGCGGCGCGGGTCAGGTTGAGGCCGACGCTGCGGCCGTGCAGGGGCGGGCCGTCCGCGGCGAAGGACTTCGGCTCCAGCCTGGTCAGGACGCGCAGGCTCTGCGCGTTGCCCTCGAACCCGCCGCAGTCGCGGGCGACGATGTCGAGCGCGTACTCGCCGTTGTGTCCGAACGGCGGATGCCCGATGTCGTGCGACAGGCAGGCCGTCTCCACCAGGTCGGGATCGCAGCCGAACGACTTGCCCAGCTCGCGGCCGACCTGCGCGCACTCCAGCGAGTGGGTGAGGCGGGTGCGCAGGCTCTGCACGGTGTCGGCCACGGCGTCGGCGCCGGGCGAGGCGACCTGCGTCTTGGCGGCCAGCCGGCGGAGGGCGGCGCTGTGCAGCACCCGGGCCCGGTCGCGTTCGAACGCCGTGCGGTCGCGCCGCTTGGGAGGTTCGGGCGCCCAGCGTTCCTTGTCACGGCCGTCGTAGCCCGTGGTCACGTTGATCGTCATGTCCCTACCCAGGGTAGAGGGCCGCGGGGGTCGTCAGCGGCCCGGCGACGGCGAGGACGGGGGCGGAGACGACGACGAGGGGGGCCCGGACGCCGAGGGCGTCGCGGACGGGTCGATGTGGATCCGCTTGATGGTCTCGTCCGGAACCTGGACGCTCTTGCCCAGCAGCACGTACGACAGGTACCCGCCGGTCTCGCGGACGATGTAGTGGAACTGGGTGTCGCGGGTCTGCACGCTGGGGCCGCTGCGGGTCGGCGACGCGGCGGCCTTGATGCCGCTGTCCTCGGCCATCTTCTTGGACCGCAGCCCGTGCCACGGGTCGGTGACGATCACGCCCGAGGACCAGTGGTGCCGGTCGAACTCCCTGCCGACGGCCTTCATGCTCTCCAGCGTGTCGCGCCCGACGGGCACCTCGAAGACCCGGGAGGCGGGCACGCCGCCCTTGGTGATCAGCCAGTTCCGGCCGGCCCCCGCCTCGGTGTAGTTGTCGCCGGGGGCCTTGCCGCCCACCGTCACGATGGCCGGCGCGACCCCGTCGCGGTACAGGTCCAGGGCGTGCTGGAGCCGCCACTTCAGCGTCGGGGAGGGCACCCCGTTGTACTGCGCGGCGCCCAGCACGATGATCGCGTCTGAGCGGGGCCGCTCGTCCTGGCGGGCCTGGTGCCAGATCCGCGCGCCGACCGCGAGCGGCGTCAGCACCGCGATCGCGAGCAGCCCCGTGACGATCCCGGCCGGGATCGTGAACCAGGGCGACCGTCGCCACCGGCCGCGCCCACGGCGCCGCCGCGGCCCGTCCGCCCGCTCGTCGGGCCCGTCCGTCTCGTCGTCTTCCGGCGTGAACTCCGGCAACTCCGCTTCCAACGTCATCGCATCGGACACGTTAGTGAGATGTTCCGGCATGCGCGCCAGGTTCGCCAGGACGGCGTGTCATCCGTCCCACATCGGTCCCGCCCGGCGGCCGGGGCGGGGGGGCCCCCCGGGCCGGGGGGGGGGGCGGGGGGGGTGCGGGCCCC
>NZ_JBFARL010000243.1:0-10900 GCF_040674655.1 Actinomadura sp. NPDC049753
GCACGACCACCCGGAGGTCCTGGACAGGCTGGTCGGGGAGATCGAGGGCGTGGTGGGCGGCGAGCCCGTCCGCCCGGACCATCTTCCGAGGCTGCTGCGGCGGCGCCGGCTGCGCCGCCGGGCGCCTCGGCGGCGTCTGCCGCGGGGCGGCCGGAGGGGCGTTGCCGAGCCCGGCGAACAGCGGCAGCGGGGTGCGAGGGACGCCGCGCAGCGCCTTGGCCAGGTCGGCGGGGGACGCGAGCGGTTCGCCCGTGCCGATGCCGAGGCAGCGGCAGACGATCGCGTCGATCGCGTGCGAGATGCCGGCCTGGACCTGGCGGGGCGCGTGCGGGAGGCCGTCGGACGCGGGCGCGGCGGGCAGGGCGGAGCCGTCCTCGTCGCCGGGCCAGTGGGCGGTGAGCGCCGCGTACAGCATGCGGCCGAGGCCGCGCACGTCCTCGGCGGCGGAGTCGTCGGAGTCGCGGTCGCACAGGACGGCGTCGGTGGCGACACCGAGGATCTTGACGGTGCCGCCGGTCGTCCAGACCAGGTCGCGAGGGGTGAGGCAGAGGTGGGAGAGCCCGGCGGCGTGCGCGGCGGAGATCGCCTCGGACGCCTCGTAGAGCAGCGTCGCGGCGCGGCCCGGCTCCAGCGGGGCCTTGGCGAGCATGCCCTCCAGGGTCTCGCCGGCGACCCATTCGCTGACGATGTAGGCGCTCTCCCCCGAGTCGTCGGCGTCGAACACCTGGGTCAGGCGGGGGTCGGTCAGCCGGCTGGCCGAGCGTGCCGACGTGACCGCCTCGGCGATCCGGGGGAACTCGGGGTCGAAGGTGCGGACGGCGACCGCCCGCGCGAGGATCTCGTCGATGGCCTTCCAGAGCGACGAGCCGCCCGAGTCGCTGATGCGCTCCTCGAGCCGGTAGCGGCCGGCGAGACGGGTGCCGGGCTCGATGACTGACGTGCTCACGGCAACGTCCTGCACAGGTGGTCAGATCCCATGTTCGTGGCGTGGCAGCTTACGCCTCCGACCCTCCTCTTTGCGTTCCCCAGGGTGTCGCCCCGCAAGCCGTAGTCCCCCACATGGTAGTGGTTACTCACGCGAGTGGCCGCCTTATCGCCGCGCGTCCTTTTTTACTTTGCCCGCCCCGGCAGCCGGCGCGCGAACGTCGCGATGGTCGTCTGGATCTCCTCCACCCGCAGCAGCTTGGCGAACAGCACGTACAGCAGCCCGCCGCCGACGGAACCGGCGATCAGGGTGGCCAGCGCGGGCAGCATCGTGTCGATGCCGCCCAGCGCGTCCGCGATCGTGTGCGCGGCGTAGGCGAAGCCGATCAGCGGCCAGATCGCGACGAGCAGCTTGAGGTGGCCGCCGACGACGCGGCGCCCGTCCATGCCGCCGAGCTTGCGGCGCAGCACCAGCCAGCAGGTGACCGTCCCGACCACGTTGCTGATCGCGAACCCGCCCGCGATGCCGACCACGATCCACTTGAGGCCGAGGACGTTGTAGGCGGTGAACGCCATGGCGATGTTGGTGGAGGTGACGACGAGGCCGATCAGGGCGGGCGTCCGGGTGTCGCCGTAGGAGTAGAAGACCCGCAGCATCAGCTGGTAGATCGAGAACGGGACGAGTGCGATCGCGAACATCTGCATGACCCGCGCGATCACCAGGGCGTCGTCGGCGTTGGTGTTGCCGTGCGCGAACAGCACGGTGGTGATCTCCGGCCCGAGCACCAGCATCAGCGCCGCCGCCGGCATGATGATCACCGAGGAGAGCCGCAGCCCGCTGGAGAAGGCGGCGCGCACGTCGGCGGTCTTGCCCTCGGCGGCGAACCGGCTCATCCGCGGCAGCAGCGCGGTGATCACCGAGACCCCCACGATCGCGTAGGGGAGCTGGAAGAGCTGGTAGGCGTTGAAGTACGGGGTGTACCCGTAGCCTTCGCCGAGCCCCTCGACGAACGCCAGCTTCCCGGCCCGGTTCGTCAGCGCGGTGACGACGGCGAACGCGGCCTGGGCGGCGACGACGTACAGCAGCGTCCAGCCCGCCATCCGCCCGACCTCGCCGAGCTCGCCGCGGTGGAAGTCGAGCCGGGGCCGCCACCGGAACCCGACGCGGCGCAGCGACGGCCACAGCGCGACCGTCTGCAGGACGATGCCGCCGGTCGTGCCGATGGACAGCAGCATGAGCTGCTGGTCGGTGATGCTGGACGGGTCGACGCGGCCGGTCGTGATCGCGAGGAACGCGCCGCCGACCGCGATCACGACGATGTTGTTCAGGACGGGCGCCCACATCGGCGCGCCGAAGCTGCCGCGCGTGTTGAGGACCGCCCCGGCGAACGCCCCGACGCCGTAGAAGAACAGCTGGGGGAGGAAGAACCGGGCGAACAGGATGGCGACCTCGCGCTGGTCGCCGCTGTAGCTGCCCGCCAGGATGTCGATGAACAGCGGTGCGAGCAGCACCGACACGACGGTGAGGACGGCGAGTCCGATCACCGCGAGGGTGAACACGCGCTGCTCGTACTGCTCCCCGGCGACCCGGTCGCGCTGCTTGGCCCGCACCAGGAGCGGGACGATGACGCTGGTGAGGATGCCGCCGAGCAGCAGGTCGTAGATCTGGTTGGGGATGGTGTTGGCGGTGTTGTAGGCGTTGGCGAGCAGCCCGGTGCCGAGCGCGGCGACGATCACGGCCGTGCGCAGGAAGCCGGTGATGCGGGACGCGAGGGTGCCCACCGCCATGATCGCGCCGGACTTCAGGATGCCGGACGAGCCCTTGCCCTCCTGCGCCGGAGGCGTGTCCACGACCGTGGTGTCGGCGTCCGGCGGGCTCCCGCCTGGAAGGGGGATGTCAACCACCGTCTCGGCGGCCGTGTTCGCCGCGCCCGGCGGCCGGCCCGTCGGCGGGCCCGGGTACTGCTGCGGGGTCCTCGGACCGGGCGCCTGCGGGCCCGGCCGCATCCCCGGCCGGCTCTGCGGCATCGGCCCCTGCGGGCGCGGTCCCTGAGGCTGTCCCTGGGGCGGCGGGCCAGGCGGGTACCCCTGGGGGCCGCCCTGTGCCGGGTAGCCCTGTCCCGGGCGTCCCGGAGTATTCGGCGGAGGGTATCCCGGGCCCTGGGAACCCGGCGCCGGGGAGCCCGGCCCCTGGTGCTCCTGTCCCTGGCGATCCCATTCCGGTCGACCCGTCACCGGCTGCCTCCGCTTTCCGGCGGCGCCTCGCTCTGATGGCCCGCACTCCGACGCCCACGAAGAGTACGGCAAGTCCGCCGCCCGTGATGAGCAGGGCGAGCCGCCCGTACCCGGTCGTGGTGACCGTGATGGTCTCGCCGTCACCGTACGTCCGGCCGCCCGCGCCGGGAATCTGCAGATCGAGGCGAACGCCGAAGTTGCCGTTGCCGGCCGCCTGCGCCGGGATCCACCGCTGGGCCCGCTCCCCGGGCCCGAGCTCGATCACCGCGTCGTTCGGTTCCAGCCCGCCGAGCTTGAGCTTGGCGGTGTTCTCCGAGGTCACGACGAGCCGGACCCGCACCGACTGGTCGTGCAGCGTGTTCTCGACCAGGACGGGAAGCTTGCCCGAGCTGCCCCCCATCAGGACGCGCTTGTTCTTCGGGGGGACGACGCGGACCCGGTCCATGTCGTCCCCGAGCTCGTCCTCCAGCTCCTTGCGGGCCCGCTTGGCGCGTCCCGGCGACGTGCGCCAGCCGACCGACTCCAGCCGCAGCACGGCGCGCTCGTAGGAGATCTTCACCGGCCCGGTCATCACGGCCTTGAACGTCGCCGCGCGCTTCGCGATCGCCCGGGTCTGGTCGAGGTGGACGTCGCCCAGCTCGTACTTCTCGTAGTTGTCGGAGTATCCGTGGAAGACGCGGCTCTGCGGTTGGGCCGCCTCGATCGAGCGCAGCGGCATCTCGCGCATCCAGGACGCGGCCTTGGTGTAGGTGAGCAAGTTCTTGGCGAGCCCGTCGGCGGGGTCCCACAGCCGGTCGGGGGCGACGACGATGGTGCGCTGGACGCTCGGCGCCTCCGCCGCGACCATCGCGGTCTCGGCGAGGAAGCGCTGCTCGCTCATCAGCGCCCGGGAGGCGGAGCGCGCCCCCTCGTTCAGGATCTGGGTGACCGTCTGGTCGTAGAGGAGGGCCTTCTTGACGCCCAGGTGCGTCTGGAGCGCGGTGGTCGCGTTCGGCTGCGCGCCCGTCACGGGGTTCTCGAACTGCGAGCTGCTCATCAGGAACGACCCGCCGTCTTTCAGGGCGTACTTGGCGAGCTGTTCGAGCGTGCCGGGGCCGCCGACGCCGGACGCCGGCCAGGCGACGTGGGCGTCGGGCTGGCGTCCGAGGATCTGCGCCACGAAGGCGGTGTTGCGCGCGTCGAAGGCGACGCCGATGTCCCCGGTCGTCTTGCGCCGGACCAGCGCGGTGACGTCGGGGTCGGCGTAGGGCAGGACGAAGTAGGGGTCGCCCTTCGAGGCGTTCTTCAGCGACGCCAGCCACGTCGCGGCGACCTTGCTCTTCTCCTTGCGGACGCTCTTCACCGCCCCGGCCGGTTTGACGTAGTAGTCGCCCGACGCCATCTGCCGGACGTCGTCCAGCAGCGCCGGATCGATCGCCCAGGTGACCGGCGTGCCCGTGGTGGCGGCGGCCTCGACGATCCGGTGGAGCCGGCCGCCGGGCGCCAGCTCCTTGGTGAGCTCGTCATCGATGAACGTGCGGTCGTTGGCACGGTGCATCCGGTCGATCAGGGGCAGGACCCAGCCGACCGCCACCGGCTTGAAGCTCCGCTGCTTCGGCATCATCGTCAGGAAGGTCGTGAGGCCGCCGACGACCTGCTGCGCGGAGTTCAGCACCTCGACGCGCATCGGGTAGACGCCGGGGGTGCCGACGGGGGCGCGCAGGCCCAGCTGCTGCGCGGTGGTCCGGAAGCTCCAGCCCTGGGTCACGCCGGGCCTGGTCGCCTGCGCAAGCGACTGCTGCTGCGGGGCGACGTTGGGCAGCGCGGTCTGCTGCCCGGACGCGAGCTGGTCGAGCTGGCTCCGGCTGGTCACGGGCTGCGCGCTGTAGCGCAGCCGCAGGGTGAGGCCGGCCAGCGCGCGGCCGCTGCGGTTCCGCGCCGCCCCGGAAATCTCGATCTTGGATTTAGCGGTGAGGGTCTTCGGGGTGACCTTGGTGAGCGCGAGCGCCACCTGCGCGCGCGCATGGGCCGCCGCCGGGGCGCCGGCGGGGGCCTTCGCCGGGGTCCGTGCCGGGGACGCCATGGCCGGGGAGGCCGCCATCGCGAGACAGGGCAGCAGCGCGGCCAGCGCCAACGCGCGTCCGACCGCTTTCACGCCGTGTCCGCCCTCACGCCGTGCCCGTCCAGAGCCCGTCCGGCGGCGCGAGGACAGGCCGAGGACGGCGGGCGTCGTTTTCCCGCACCACGGCCCCGATGTTAGTCCGTCGGTGTTCATGGCGTTGCCGGGTGCCACCCGCCGACGGGCCGCGGCGGGCGGGCGGATCAGGTCGTCACGTGGTCGCGCCCCGGGGCGGAGGCGGCGCTGAGCGGGGCCAGCAGGTCGACGGGCTTCGGGCGGCAGAGGGAGTACAGGACGCTGGCCTTGATGCCGAGCGCCGTGGACGCCTCGCCGGTCGCCGTGTAGACGACGCCGTGGGCGTGAAGCCCGTCCACGAGTTCCCGGTCGATCAGCAGGGGCATCGACTCCGGAAGGAGCAGAGGGCAGACCAGGCCGGCCGCGTACTCGGTGACGGCGTTGATCACGTCCGCGTGCGCGGGCCGGACGGCGCGGGCGCCCACGGCCGACCGCACCGCCTCGGTGGACGGGCGCCGTCCCGCCGGGACGATCGCTCCGGCCAGGAAGGGGCGGCCGCGGTGGACGCCCTCGCAGGAGTAGACGCGCGTCACCAGGCACCGCTCCGGCGGCAGGCCCAGCGCCCTGGGCAGCTCGTCGGCCCGGGTCATCGCGAGGGGCAGCCGCACGATCTCGTGCGCCGTCTCCCAGCCGAGAAGCGCGCGGTGGATGGTGAGAGCGTCCTTCATGTTCGGCTCCATCCCGCGGGGCATGCCCCGCTCACCCCCGGATCCGGTTTCCCTGTGGCCCCGTGCGCCGCACACTCCGTGGGGGGAGGTCCCCACATACCCGGAACGGCAGGTCTCATCCCTGCCGCGCCGCACGCGAACCCTCGCGACGCGCCTCAACCGCACGTGCGGCGGACCGTGGCCCTTTTGGATCCCGCTACCGTTGTCGTTACGGGAGGCTCACCGGGTCGCGCAGAGCGTCGTCGTCGGGTGCCCGAAACGTAACCCGGGGATCGGGGCGTGTGAAGGGCTCCGTCCTTCTTCGGCCCCGAAAAGACTCCCGTGCGGACCCCGGCGCTCGCCAGAAAGTCCTTTGTCAGCCCGTCAACCAAGGAAATACGCTCGATGGCCGTGCCTGACCAGAACGTGACCCCAGAGTCCTCGCGGCGCACCGCGATCGCCGAGCTGCTGCGCGGGATCGCGCCCGTCGCCGACGAGCTCGGCGCCCGGTTCGCCGCGGCCGGTCACGAGCTGGCGCTGGTCGGCGGGCCCGTCCGGGACGCGCTGCTGCGCCGTCCCACCAAGGACGTGGACCTGACCACCGACGCCCCGCCCGAGCGAACCCTGGAGATCATCCGCGGCTGGGCGGACGCGCACTGGACGATCGGCATCGAGTTCGGCACGGTCGGCCTGCGCAAGGACGGCGTCGAGCTGGAGATCACCACCTACCGCAGCGAGTCCTACGACCCGAAGTCCCGCAAGCCGGAGGTGTCCTACGGGACGTCCCTGGTCGAGGACCTGCGCCGCCGCGACTTCGCCGTCAACGCTATGGCGGCGCGGCTGCCCGGGCACGACTTCGTCGACCCGTTCGGCGGCCTCACCGACCTGCAGCGCAAGGTGCTGCGGACGCCCGGCCGGCCGGAGGACTCCTTCAGCGACGACCCGCTGCGGATGATGCGCGCCGCCCGGTTCGCCTCCCAGCTCGGCTTCACCGTCGCGCCCGACGTCGTCCGCGCGATGAAGGACATGGCGGGCCGCATCGAGATCGTGTCGGCCGAACGGGTCCGGGACGAGCTGTCCAAGCTGCTCTGCGGCCGTTACCCGCGGGAGGGCCTGGCGCTGCTGGTCGACACCGGCCTCGCCGCGCACGTCCTGCCCGAGCTGCCGAAGCTGCGGCTGGAGATCGACGAGCACCACCGGCACAAGGACGTCTACGAGCACTCGCTGATCGTCCTGGAGCAGGCGATCGCGCAGGAGGAGGACGGCCCCGACCTCGTGCTGCGCCTCGCGGCGCTGCTGCACGACGTCGGCAAGCCCAAGACCCGGCGCTTCGAGGCCGGCGGCCGGGTCTCCTTCCACCACCACGAGGTCGTCGGCGCGAAGATGGCCCGCAAGCGGCTGACCGCGCTGCGCTACCCGAAGGACGTCATCTCCGACGTGTCCCGCCTCGTGGAGCTGCACCTGCGCTTCCACGGATACGGCACCGGCGAGTGGACCGACTCGGCCGTCCGCCGGTACGTCCGCGACGCCGGGCCGCTCCTCACCCGGCTGCACAAGCTGACCCGCGCCGACTGCACCACCCGCAACAAGCGCAAGGCGGACCGGCTGCGCCGCACCTACGACGACCTGGAGGTGCGGATCGAGCGGCTGGCGGAGGAGGAGGAGCTGGCCGCGATCCGCCCGGAGATCGACGGCAACGAGATCCAGGAGATCCTCGGCATCGCGCCCGGCCCCCTCGTCGGGCGCGCCTACAAGTTCCTCCTCGAACTCCGCCTGGACCGCGGCATGATCGGCAAGGAGGCCGCGGCCGACGAACTGCGCCGCTGGGCCGCCGCCGAGGGCGTCGGCGCCCCCTCGGAAGAGGGGAAGAGCGAGTGATCCCGCTGCAGCTGGGGCGGATGAGCCCCCGCGAGACCGAGCGGATGCTGGAGTTCGACCGCGAGCACATCTGGCACCCCTACGCGCCGATGCCCGCGGCGGCGCCCGCGCTGCCGGTCGTGTCGGCGGACGGGGTGCGGCTGACCCTCGCCGACGGCACCGAGCTGATCGACGGCATGTCCTCGTGGTGGGCGGCCGTGCACGGCTACAACCACCCGAAGCTGAACGCGGCCGTCACCGGGCAGCTCGGCAAGATGGCGCACGTGATGTTCGGCGGGCTCACGCACCCGCCCGCCGTCCGGCTCGCCGAGCGGCTCGTCGAGCTCACTCCGGAGCCGCTGACCAAGGTGTTCTTCGCCGACTCCGGGTCCGTCGCGGTCGAGGTCGCGATCAAGATGGCGCTGCAGTTCTGGCGCTCGCAGGGGCGTCCCGAACGGCGCCGGCTCCTCACCGTCCGCGGCGGCTACCACGGCGACACGTTCGGCGACATGGCCGTCTGCGACCCGGTGAACGGGATGCACCACATGTTCGCCGACGTCCTCGCCCAGCACG
Source organism: Actinomadura sp. NPDC049753 (assembly GCF_040674655.1). Taxonomy (NCBI): domain Bacteria; kingdom Bacillati; phylum Actinomycetota; class Actinomycetes; order Streptosporangiales; family Thermomonosporaceae; genus Actinomadura; species Actinomadura sp. NPDC049753. Next base: position 8,410 of record NZ_JBFARL010000243.1, read on the forward strand.
TCTTCGCGCCCCCGCCCCCGCTCGGCTACACCGCCGAACCCGACGAGACGTACCTGGACGGGCTGGCGGAACTGGCCGCCGAGCACGCGGGCGAGCTCGCCGGGATCATCGTGGAACCGATCGTGCAGGGCGCCGGAGGGATGCGCTTCTACGCGCCCGAGTACCTGCGCGCCCTCCGCGACATCGCCGACGAGCACGGCCTCCTGCTGATCCTGGACGAGATCGCCACCGGGTTCGGCCGGACGGGCGAGCTGTGGGGCTGCGACCACGCCGAGGTCGCCCCCGACATCATGTGCCTCGGCAAGGCCCTGACCGGCGGCTACATGACGATGGCCGCGACCCTGTGCACCGACCGCGTCGCCCACGGCATCACCTCGGGCGAGGCGGGCGTCCTGATGCACGGGCCCACCTACATGGCCAACCCGCTGGCCGCCGCGGTCGCGTCCGCGTCCATCGACCTGCTGCTCTCGCGCGACTGGCGGGACGAGGTCGACGCCATCGAGGCGGTCCTGACCAGCGAGCTCGACGGCGCAGCGGAGTTCTCCGGGGTGGCGGACGTCCGCGTCCTCGGCGCGATCGGCGTCGTGGAGGCCCGCGAGCCGGTGGACGTCCCGTCCGTCCAGGAGATCGCCATGGCGCACGGCGTCTGGCTGCGGCCCTTCGGCAGGCTCGTCTACACGATGCCGCCGTACGTGTGCACGGAAGACGAGGTGCATCACATCGCCGCCGCCCTGCACGCCGTGGCGGAGTCGCTCTAGCGCAGGGCGTGCGCGGGCCGGCGCATGCGGGACGCGGCCGTCCGGTAGGCGACGGCGCCCGCCGCGTACGCCACGACCACCGCGAGGAGGGTGAGGTCGGCGCGCCCGTCCGCCGGCAGCCACGTCGCGGCAGCGGCGGCGGCAGCGGCGAACGTCGCGTTGAACAGCATGTCGTAGACGGCGAAGACCCGGCCCCGGTACTCGTCGTCGATCGTCTCCTGCAGCGTCGTGTCGACGCACAGCTTCACGCCCTGTGACACGACGCCGAGCAGGAAGGCGCCGACGGCCCAGGGACGCTCCGCGAACGGCATGCCGAAGACGAGCAGGCTCAGCGCCGCCCCGCCGAGCTGCCACGCCACCCACGCCTGCTTGCTGATCCGCCGCACCACCGGCGGCGTGATCAGCGCCGCCGCGAAGTACCCGGCCCCGGACACCCCCAGCATCAGCGCGAACGTCTCCAGCCCCCGGTCGGGGTCGCCGGCGAAGCGGTTCCGGCACAGCAGCAGAGTCATGATCAGAACGACGCCGTACAGGAACCGGTGAAACGAGATCGCGCCGAGCGCCAGCGCCGCCTGCGGCCGCCGCGCGATATGCCGCCCCCCGTCCACAAGCCCGCCCAGAACCCCCCGGATCACCTCGACGGCCCGGGGCGCCTCCGCGGCGGCGGGCTCCCCCGACGCGGCCTCCGCCGCCCGGTGGGGGCCGAGCAGCCCCTTCGGCAGCGTCGTCGCGATCAGCCCGGCCAGCAGGAACAACGCCGCCGCGGCCACGAGGATCAGCGCCGTCCCGTCGTGCCCGCCGCCGAACACCCGCCGGAGCCCGTAGCCGAGGCCCGCGCCCGCGAACGCGATGACCGTCCCGGAGGTCACGCTGAACGCGTTCGCCGTGACCAGCTGGTCGCGCCGCACCACGTGCGGGAGCGCCGCCGACAGCGCAGCGAGGAAGAAGCGGTTCACGCCCAGCACCACGAGCACGCCGAGGAAGAAGCCGAGCCCGTCCTGCCCGCCCGCCGCGAGCCCGGCGACGAGCAATACGAGCAACGCGCGCAGCACCGGCGTCCACACGAGGATCTGCCGCCGCCGCCACCGGTCGATGAACACCCCGGCGAACGGCCCGAGCGCCGAATAGGGCAGCAGCGTCACCGCGAACGCCGCCGCCGCCTTGGTCGCCGTCGCCTGCCGCTCGGGAGAGAAGAACACGTATCCGGCGAGCGCCACCTGGAACACGCCGTCCGTCAACTGGGAGGCGAGCCGCGTCCCGTAGAGGCGCCGAAAATCCCGCCCCTTCAAGATCCCCCGCAACTCACCAGCTCGCATCGGATCAGCGTATGTCGTGCTTATTGCGTTTCTCCCCTCCTCGCGCCTGGCGATCCGCCATCGTCACGAAAGGCGGGCGATCGCCGGCATGGCCTCGGCCCGCTGTGTGATCAGGGACCGCTTACGGCGAAGCCGGGTGAGGACGCGGCCATGCGGGAGCCTGCTCGCCCAGCGGGCCATTCAGGCAGGACGAGGTGACCGTCAAGGAGGCAACGGCACCGGCCATCGACCGGAAGGGGCGCGAGGGCCTCTGCCATCACCCCGACCACGCAAGGACCTGAGAGGCCGCGATCGCGTCCGAAGGCAGATTCGAGCGGAGCGAGAATCTGATCGCGCAGCGAGCCGCCAGGCGAGACGGAGCGATGCCAGCGATCGCCGCGTAGTTGTGTGGGTTGGGGGGGGGTGTGGAACGACACC
>NZ_JBFARL010000244.1:0-10865 GCF_040674655.1 Actinomadura sp. NPDC049753
GACATGTCAACGGCCGCAGTCGTCGCCGAAATCGTAGACAGCGTCCGTGAGATACGACAACACACGCTCCCCAATGCGGTAGCTCTCGCCGCTCCCGTCGCTCTGGTGGCGCTTCCAGACACCTTGAGTTTGTGGGCAGTGTCAGATGAAGCAAATGCATCTCGTGAACTAGTGACGGCCCCAATCGGTGAAACTGGACCCGTTATTGCGAGACTCGCGGCTCTGGATCCTGAGTCCGTTCGCAAAATCAAGGAAAGTGGAGCACAGACTACTCTATTTCCGCTCGACATCTCCTTGCTAAATAACGCGCGAAGTCGATCGCACCGCCTCCTTGCAGACATCGTGGAGGACGTCGTCGTCAGAGTCAGTGACGCCGTCGATCCCTCACGTGAAGTGCTTTCTCCTCGCTTGGTTATTGGTGCCCTTGCGGCACTTATGTTGCGCGATAAAGATATCGTTTCCCCCAATCTCCAGGGGGGTGCCCTGATTGATGTGGCAGCTGCTCGCTTCTCTGGTTACTTTGACTGGCTAAGTGAGCTCAGTGCCGAGGAGCAAGAGGTATTCGACGAAATCGTTGGCGACCTGAGTAGCAGGGTCAACTTTTCAGCGCTTGAGCCCGCCCTGGTGAGTGACGTTTATGAACAGGTCCTCACAACTAAGGCAACTCGCCGAGAACAGGGCACCTTCTATACGCCGCCAGCTCTAGCGCGCCAAATTATGAAAACAATTCCGGTCGAACATATCCCGGACGGTGAGCGGCATGTCTTGGACCCAGCTTGCGGATCAGGCACGCTACTTCTCGCCGCAGCGGCGCGCTTGAGAGAACTTCAGCCCACCAATATTGATTCCGGCTCGGTGCATCGCTATCTGGTGAACCACCTTCGAGGATACGATCGCGATCATTTCGCAACTGAGATCACAAAACTATCGCTGCTCATGACGGCCCTGCCAATAGGCAATAGCTGGCAGGTGCACACAGGGGATGTCCTAGATGCGCAGCTTTCTAGCGAAAATCGCCCCTCGATCATAGTGAGCAATCCTCCCTGGAGTTACTCCAGAAAAAGAGGACGACGTCAAGAACGAGCCGATGACTTTATTCTTTGGATGCTGGACAATCTAAGAGAAGGTGGAATTCTGTCATGCGTTCTACCTCTAAGTTGGCTAAATTCCGACACGAGTAGAAATACGCGTGAACTCTTGTTGAGTCGCGCTTCGCTGATCGAAGTGTGGCGCCTACCGTCGGAGATTTTTGAGCAGACTTCTTCCGCTATTGCACCGGCGGTAATAGTGGCTCAAAAGAAGGAGAGCTCAAAGGATAGCAGGACCTTTTCTCTCGTAAAGAACGTGAAGGGCAACAACTCAAGCGTCAGTCGCTTTCTGCGCAACGGTCAACCTGATCAGGCCTATATTGTCCAACTGGGCCCAACAGGTGAAGGTATACTTGCTGGACCCGTTTCTCGCCACCTGAGCAAGCGTTCCGATCTAATTTCATTCGAAACTGCCACTATCGTCAGGAACGGCAGACCACAGAAACCTGGCCGGCCAGAGCGTTCCGCTAGCGAGACACCCATCCGTGAGTTGAGTTCGCACCGAGCCCTTCCGGGTTTCGGTGAGGCAGACCCTGACGATTTGCTGCCTGTTAGATTCCCAGAAGACTTCGATAAGACGAGCGCTGGCTCAATCAAGCATGTCTTGCGTAAGAAAGTGCTGGTAACGGCGAAGCGATGGATCAGTGATGATCCTTGGCGTTTGAAAGTCGGATATGACCTGCGTGGCATCGCGGTTCGAGAGAGCTTTCACATCATAGTCCCTAACGATGCTTGGCCTGGCTGGGGCGAACTCTCGGAGGAGCAGCGACTCTATGCGAGCATGGCCGTGCTTGGCTCCGGAATGTGTGCTTGTTGGATTGATGAGCATAACCCAGGACGCAACGTACGAACTGACGTAGTTAAGTCGCTGCCATTTCCAAACACAACGGAAGCTATTGCAGCGTTGGCGCAGGCCGGTGCGTTGATGGTTGAAGCTGTACGGAGAGAAGATTCCAGCGCAATCGCGGCGGCGGGGCAAAAACTAGAAAGAACAGTCGCTGACGTATACAAACTACCCGAAGTGGTGCGCCAGAGCATCGCCGAGAACCTCGCTGGTCACGCTGCGCCAGAGGGAACAGTGCGCTACCCGGCAAAGGGCGATGCCGGGGAAATTGAAACTCTCAGCGAAGAAAGTGTGCCAAGTTACGGGCAAGTCCTTGAAGTGGATGATGAGCGCGGACTGCGAGTATGGGTCTCGGGTGTCACCACTGATAGTGGTAGCTGGGTCGGTATACCTCGCGGCATCTCGGGCTGGTTCTGTCAACCCGACATAGACTTTCAGGTAAGCGGAAGCCTAGATGATCTGACGTCGGCTGACTATCGACTCCATTTCTTTGATTGGGTTTCCGATCCAGGATAAACAACTTATTGAGACGTAGGCGGTGGGATGGCTGGAGCGGTTCTTCCCCCAAGGGCCGGAAATGTACTCGCAGAGGCTTGGTTCGTTGACATCGGGCAGGGTGACTGCACGCTAGTAGTTGATAACGCCAGTAGCCGTGGATTGCTCATTGATTGCCATACAAAAGATGTAAGTACGGTGATCAGGTTTATTCAGGATAACCAGATATCAATTGACACTGCAATCGTAACGCACTGGGATCGAGATCACTATGGTGGCGTGGCTCGAATAGCAGAAGCTCTGCCGCTCCGCAGGGTCCTTTATAACCACGATACTCTTTTTCCTACGGCTGGAAGCGCCATCGGCGTAAGGAGTACGCTGAAACTATTTCTCGGCTTGGAGCGGCTCGGCACTCGATTGAGCGAAGCTAAAGAGGGTGCTGCTGAAGATATTGGCAGCGTGACTTGGAAGCTATTAGCGCCGAGTCATAGCGAGGTCACGCGAGCTGTGGTGGCCGGTAATCGAAACACTGCTAGCGCCGTAGTCCAGGTCAGTGTTGGTGCTGCCAATATCCTGGTCGGGGGTGATGCTGTCGCCGACACGTGGCGACGTTTGCTTTCTAGTGGTCTGGCGCATGCAGATATTGTGAGGTGGTCGCATCACGGAGCAGATCTGGCTGGTGACAGCGACGGGCAGGTGCGGGATCATATTCTTGCCCAGACGGCGCCAGATACGGTGATTATATCGACCGGGTCGTCCAACAGGTACGGGCACCCTTCCAAAGCAGTAGTAGAAGCCGCTTCGGTCAAGGCTCGCGTCATGTGTACCCAGGTCACGCCAGCCTGCTTCGGGCACCTTAGCCAGAGTGGCCAGGTATCTTCCGAAGGCCGCCAGACAGTTGCAAGGCTGCCTTCTCCAGCCTGCGCTGGCACGGTACATGTAGCTATCACCGAAAGTGGGGTGCTCGTTAAGCCGGACCACGAGCAGCTCAGGCGTCGAATCCAACAGTGGCCTGAACCGATGTGTAAGGTCGAGCCTTGAATAGCAACACGTGAGCGGTGACGCAGGCTGAGCGAGTCCGAAGCGGGGGCCTCGCGGCTCCCAGCCCCCCGCGGGCCGGCCGGGCACGCCCGCGCGAAACTGTCTGTCACCCCGTCTCGCCGTTCGCGCGGGCGTACCCACCGGGGCGGCCGTCCGTGTTAATGGCGGTGCCGGCAGAAAGCCCGAAGATACTGGGCAGATCACCTTAATTTTAGCTGCACAAGAACGGCAGCAGCAAGAGAGGAATATTATATGGCTGACGAGAATTCTCCCGTAGCGCCGGAGGTCGAGATGGCATTTCGGGCCGCACATCGTGCGCTAGAAGCTGTCTGTGACGATAGAGTTCTCTCCGAAGAGCGGATGACAATCTCGCAAGTTATCTTCCAATTTCCTGTAGTGGTCGACGAGGCAAACTGTGCCGCCGCTGCTCAGATTGGCCCGCTTATCGGGTGGAGATCTCTTCCGAAGGACGACTGGGAGCCTGTAATAGCGCTGCACGACTTCGATAACGACGTTCACTGCGTCGACGGGATTGAACTCGATCGGAGGTCAGTTGAGGGCCTGGATGACTGGTATGACAGTTCCCTGTACCAAGCCGCCCGCGCTTACAGGCGTGCAGCTGGTTGGGATACCGCCCCTGGGGAAGGGGGAATTTGGTTGCTGATGCTCGCCCCGGATTCGCATTCAGGCGGGGGAGAAGACGAGCGGGTGCATTACAGTGGCAACCTCGTTGGTTTCGTGATAGTGCATGATCGCGATGAAGACGGTATTTACGAGTCCGTAGCGCATATTTGGACGGCTTCAAGTTGGCGGCGCCGTAAAGTTGCGCAACGCTTGCTCGCCGAAGCCCAAAAACGCTTCTCCATTGTTGAGATTGAAGGTCCTTACACGGAGGATGGCTCTGCCTTCCTCAAAGCCTGTCCCATCGACCAGAGCACGTGACCAAGCAGAGACGAGCGTGTTTCACGTACTGGTAGGGGCTTCTCACCGTTCCTTCTGGAACGCGCACAGCGACACTGAACCCGGCTGCACAATCGGTACGTTCGGCAGCTCAGAGCCCGAGGTCATCACCTATCAAGCCGGCGGCAGGGCTGGCACCAACACAGAAGCCTGTCGGAGGTTCTGGCGGTGTGCCTGATGCGGGCCAGAGTTCGCTAGCGCGATGAACAACACACTGGTCATGGCCGTTTGGCGGTGGGACTGTAAATTCGCCGCACTGCCATCTCGTCCGATGGTTGGACGTGCGCGAGGTGAGGCTAACAGCCTTGTCCCGCGCTACGCGGCCACGACCAAGCCGACTCATGAGGATGGGGCAGTAGGTGGAGCGAGCGCTGCTCACGCCGAGCCACCGCAGGTTGGGCATGGCATGCCCTTCCCACGCTGCTGAGCATCGGCAAGCGTGACCTCCTCGGGCTCAAACACTTCGTAGCCCTGGGTCACTGCCGACTTGTGCGGACCGGTGATGCCCGAGCAGTCGGGGCTTGCATGGTGACGGTCGCCTCGTGCGGTGATGTAGACAGTTTCACTCATCGACGACCTCTCTGAGAAGCTCAGGTGTACCTTCGCACCAACCCGCGAATCCTCAGCCCACGGCCGGCCCTGCGGCGGGTCAGATACGCACTATTATCGCTCATCGACGCCATCCAGCGCCGCCAAGTAAGGCAGTACGACCGGCGCGTTCGGCGCCCTCCCGCCCGAGGTCAGCACCGCCGAAGCTGACGACAGTCCTGACGACAACGACCCCTCACGCCGGGCCACAGGGGCAACCGTGAGGCGCCGTCTACCTCAGCGAACGCGGCGCGAGCAGGGTGGTTGCTACTTCGAAAAGCGGAAGGTCGGCGGTTCGACCCCGCCCCTGCCCACCTCTAAGACCAGCAAAAAGGCCCGGAACCCACACACGGTTCCGGGCCTTTTGACGGCACCCCTGGCGGCAACGTCTATCTACTTAGGCAACTTTCCGCTGGGAGATTTTTGTGCCAGCCGCTCCGCCAAGTCTCTGATCCTCTGCCGGTCCTCCCCATCGAGGGCAATCAAGATCGGCTCCAGCTCTCGCACGACCGGTGACACGGTTCGATATGTGATGCCCAGCCACTGTTCAGCCACCATCAAGCCGACTTGATGACTACTCGTCCCGAAGAGTTCGGCAAACCTGCCCAGCTCATGCTCCAAGGGCGGACGAACGAAATGATCGTTAGCTACGTCGTTGAACCATACACACGAGCGAACGCGCTTGGACTTCCGCTCCATCTGCTGGTACGTCATACCGGATGCATGCAATGCCTTCACTTCAAGCGTGAAGGGTCCGAGAATATTCATGGCGAGCAAACTACCTACTTTTTCCGGATCTTGAAGACGGTTTTCGCCACATGGTGACGCCTCAAGACACCTGTCTTGGGGCGTCACCATGCGGCGTCAGCGGAGAGCATCCCCAACTTCCGGAGGGCCGCGCGCTTGTCATCGTTGATTGGAGACGCCGAACCGGGCGCGCAGCGCTTCACTGGTGATCGGCCGCCCGTGTCGGCTTTCGTGTTCGGTGGCGACGCGTCGCGCGAAGTCGACCAGCGGCCCCGCCGCACCGGTCGACGAGGAGGCAGACGGCGGACCGGACGACGCCGCGGAGGACTGGTCGGCGGGACCGGGGACGGGGATGGAGATCTGGCCGTCCTGCTCGTCGCGGTCACCGTCGCGGTCGCGGCGTTCGTTCTGGGCGGTGAGGACGGCGACGGCGGGGTGTTCGTCCTCCCAGACCACCCACGGGGATGACGCCGAGGACGAGCCGGACGAGGCCGGGGCAGTGTCGGGATGGCCGAAGGATTCTGGGACGGGCGAGGTGTGAGCCGCCGCCGAGGCGCCGACCTTTGAGGGCCCCAGCAGCGAGAGCGCTCATCTGACGGCAGGCGGTCCGACCCAGTTGATCGATCTCAAACCAGGGGGCTACGCCTCCCCCTGGACCCCCGCGAGCCGAAGCACTCGTCCGCGCGATTTCGGCTGTCGCACCGTCTCGCCGTTCGCGCGAACGAGCACTTCGAATCCTCGCCGGTCGAGTGTCCCAGCTGCCCAGCTCAATCAGGAGGTGAGCGGCGCCGGGAGCTCGAAGGTCATGATGTCCTCGCCGCGAGCGGTGGCGATGCGCTCGGCGAGCTGGTCGACGTCGCTGGTAGGCATCTGGTTTCCGACGACCAGGTAGGTGAGGAAATCAGCGGCCAGGTTGTAGTTCTCCCTCTTAGTGAGGATGTTGTGCGCCGAGTTGATCAGGACGTCCCGCCAGAGCGGGCTCGTGATCTTCCAGTCGACCTTGTAGGCGCGGGCCACCGCTTCCTTGAGCGTGAGGTTAGGGGCGTGCCTGAGGATCTGGGAGAGCGCCTGGAAGAGCACGATGTGGGTGGCGGGCTTGAAGAGCAGGCCGTGGTTGGCGTCCTTGGCGCGCAGTTCCGGGAGGTTCTTGGTGTTGTCACGGCCGTGCTTGAGCACGGGCATCTCGTCCAGGACGGTCGACCACCATCCCTGGACGTGTTCGTAGCCCTGGTCGAGGAACTCGGTTTCCGGGCGGACATGGGTCTTCTTTTCGTTCAGCTCATCAGCGAGGTCGTAGTACCTGGCCACGATCTGAACAGTTTCGTAGACCGCGCTGAGGGTGGTGAGCTGAACGCTGCGGTCGGTGATGGTGTTGTTCTTGTAGTTGACCAGGGCTTCGCCCTTGTGGTTCTTGCCCGCGAGGGGGCCATCGTCGTCGGCCAGACGACGGGTGATGATCGCGAAGCCGTCGTCCTCGCTGGTGAGGATGTTGTCGCCCCGGCTGGTGGTCTTGGCGTAGCGGTTGACCTTGTTGAAGATCTTCCGGGTGTGCTGGGTGCTGATGTTCGGGACGATGATGACGGTCACTTCGTCGTTGGCGACGTCCTTGACGTACTCGCCGTCGACCGACTTGTTGATGACGACCTCGCGCATCGCGGCGAACCGGTGCTGTCCGTCGAGGAGAACGCGCTCGCCGCTGTTGATCGTGAGGAACCCCAACCCCTGAGCCATTGACGACTTGTAGGCGTTCGGGAGGTTCTTGGCGAGGTCGGTCAGGGACTCGAACACCGGCTCTTCATCCGCATCCAGCAGCAGGATGAGGGCTCCGAAGAAGCGGTCCGGGGACTTGGCGAGGTAGGGCGCGATCTCGGTCCGCACGCGGATATCGTTCAGCTCCCGCTGCAGCCGCTCCGTCAGGCCGCTGGTGGCCCATTCGTCCTTCTCGCTAGCCGGGCGGGCGATCTGGACCAGCTCGAACACCTTCATGGTGGTCACGTAGTAGGGAGTGGACCCCATCTGAGAGCGGATCGCCGTGAGTACAGTGGCCATGATGCCTCCAGGTTGACGCATACAGTCTCTCTGTTTGCGTAAACACCATGGAACCACAGCGGCACTGTTTACGCAAACACGGCTGTTGTGTACGGTTCAAGTCGTGTCTGGGGCGCCGACAGGCGGTGAGGTCAGGCGCGACGCCCTCAGCTCCCTGAGCTCGCTAACGCAGGAGCTAACAACGGCTTTGGAGGGTGCGGGACAGGCTCGGAGCCACGAGCTATCTGTGAGAGTGTCTCAGCAGGTCAGCAGGTCAGCAGGTCAGCAGGTCAGCAGGTCAGCAGGTCAGCAGGTCAGCTGAGACTCGGAATGAATCGCTCGCTGTGTACTGCTGTACAGCAGCGGAGTACCCGCAACGGGTGCTTACGCGGGCTCACGTCGGTGCACGGTGTAGCTGGGGTGGGGGTGGTGAGGTGCAGTGTGCCGGTGGTTCGCATCCAGGTGGTCACGGCGAGCCGAGGAGTTATCGTCGGAGCATGGCCGAGGCCGAGGCGAGCGAGCTTGTCTGGCGGGAACAGGTGCGCCTGCGAATCACTGCCGAGCAGGGTCGAGACACCTTGGCTCGACTCATCGAGTACGACGCCGACCCGTTCGAGGTCGGGTTGTACGAGCTGGCGGCCGACCCGCGGACGCTGCTCATCGACCGCGCCCAAGGGCGCCGCGTCGGGCAGCACGAGCGGCACGTTCGACGGCTGAAAGCGCGAGGTCGAAGGGCCGGACAGTGACGGCAACCTTGACGGCAACCTTGACGGCAACGACGGCCACCAAGCGGCATCACGGGCGCACGTGGGGCCCCGTCTGACCTTGGTCGGCGGGGTGGCCGCAGGGTGGTTGCTACTTCTGAAAAGCAGGCGGTCAATGGCCCAAGCACTAGACCGGTTGAACGGGCCCGAAGCGGGTGCCTCGCGGCCCCCAGCCCCCCGCGGGCCGGAGGGCACGCCCGCGCGAAGCTGTCTGTCACACCGTCTCGCCGTTCGCGCGGGCGTACCCTCCGGAACGATGCGGACCGGCCCTCGGCAGAGGCGAGCGGTCAGGCCGGGTCCCCAAGTGAAGCGTAGGCGTTGTGGTCAGCTCTGCTCGGTATCTTCCGAAGCGTAGGCGGCGATAAAGGCCACCATATCCGCTGCCAGCCACGAAGGAACGGTGGAGGGAGGATACAGGCTGCCTTCCAACTTCTTCTTAAGACTTTTAGCGACCTGTGCCTCATTAGTCATCCCTTGACGCATGTAGGACTTGCCGACCCGTCTCAGGATCCTGGCTGCCTGCACATAAGTCAGGTTGATTTCACCGGCTAGATGGATCGTCCTTACGGGCACCCGTTCGGTAGCCGCTCCAAGCAACTTCAGTGCCTCGTGGACCTGTTCCCGGTTCCACTGATGAAAAGAGACAGGGGCAGCGTCTCTGTGGTTCTCCCAGGCTGCCTCTGCTTGCTCCAGCGTCCGGCTGGCCAACTTGATCAAGTCTGGAGGCACTGGTGGCTCACTTCCGGATACCACTCCCACCCACTTGTTCCCACCACTGTATGCAGGGATCGTTCCTCCAGCCCACCGGATGGCAACCACTGTTGATCCTAACGAGTGTCTACGAGCCATCACTGACCCACAAGGCTTGTCCTTCAACGGCCAACCGTGACGCTGCGCCCTTGATAGTGCAAGCGAGACGTCCAGCGGTTGGGTGACCAGGCCGATCGGACGGAGGTGCCGGCCTCCTCGACGACAAGGAGGGCCTCCAACCCCGCCATGGGCGCGCGTCAGGCACCCGCTGATCTCGGTCGGCGGGCGGTGGCGGGGTGGTTGTACTTCTATCCGGTATGAGTGGCGGGGCTGGATACTCGATGATCTCTAAGGACGAAGCCGCTCCGGACTGGTCGCCATCATGCTGTGCCGAATGCGGGCCGAGATTTATGGGATCAGCAGCGAACTAGCAGGTCAGGGCGATTGGGCGGTGGGACTGTAAATCCGTCGGCTTAGCCTACGCAGGTTCGAACCCTGCACCCGCCACCACCACGTAGAACGGCCCCTGACCAGCTAGAACGCTGTCAGGGGCCGTTCTCGTCGTTTCCCTGTAGCTCCCCACTCCTACCGGCCGCTGCCGGCTGTTCACGGAACAGTCACGGAACACGGCCGGGGCGTCCGAGCGCCCTCTAGTCGACGTCCTCGACCGCGTTGTCGCCCGGACCCGTGTGAGGAGGCACCTTCGGCTTCCACTGCGAGCAGTAGGTGTGGAGCGAGTCGAAACGCCCGGTGTAGGCCGTGTACAGCGTGGCGTTCCGCACGCGGAGGATGTTCTCGTCCTGCTGGCGCAGTGCCTGGACGGTGAGGTTGTGGCTGCCCACGTACAGGCCGGACGACGTGCCCTTACTGATCTGCATGAACTTCTCGTGCATCCACGAGATGTTGTTCACCGGCCCGCAGTACCTGACGCCGCCCTCGATGTAGGAGCTGTACGCGAGCTTGTTGACCGCCGCGTAGATCAGCTCCGCCCCACCGTCCTCATAGGCGATGTCCCCGGAGAGCACTCGGACCGTACAGCCGCGCTTCCCAGCATCGATGAGCGCGTTGGCCACCGCCATCCGGGCGACCCTGACGTTCGCCACGTTGATGACGTCGTCGCTGGCACTGCGCGAGCACCTCGCCGCCTTCACGTCCGCCACGACCGGATCGTTGGACGCACTCGTGCGCGCTTTCCCGGCGGCCTCCCTCCGAGGGAACGTGTAGACCTGATACTTCCCGCCGGACGGCTTGTACACGTGACTCGATCCGTAGTTGTCGAGCCGCCCCGACCTGTTCGCGAGACGGTACATGTCGTCGAAATATCTGCTGTAGAACCTGTACAGCCCGGCGTCCCGCACCGTGATGGCACTTTCGTACGAGGTCCACTCGTGCAGATTGGCGGACGCCACGTAAACGACGTTCCGCGCGACGCCTCCCCCCTTCTTCGCGACCTTGTCGATCGTCATGAACTTGTTGTGCATGCGCGAGTAGTTGTCGCCGACCTTCCGGTTGGCGGCGCATCCGCGAGTGGATATGTAGCGCCCGCTCTGCTTCGGGAAC
>NZ_JBFARL010000245.1:0-10831 GCF_040674655.1 Actinomadura sp. NPDC049753
CCCGCCGAGCTCTCCGCGCGCGCGGAACGGGCGGGCGAGCTCCTCGCGGGGCTCGCCGGGCCCGGGTTCGCCGCCCGGCCCGGCGTCTACGTCGGCCGCGGCGCTCCCGGCCGGGTCGGGCTGCTGTTCCCGGGGCAGGGCGCCCCCGTACGGGAGAGCGCCGGCGCCCTCGGCGTGGTGCTCCCGGAGGCGGGGGAGCACTTCGAGGAAGGGCTCGGGGCCGACCCGATCGACACCGCCGTCGCCCAGCCCGCCGTCTTCCGCGCCTCCACGGCGGCGCTGCGCTGGCTCGACCGGCTCGGCGTCGCGGCGGCCGCTGCGGTCGGGCACAGCCTCGGCGAGATCACCGCCCTGCACTGGGCCGGCGCGCTGAGCAGCCCGGACGCCCTGCACCTGGTCACCACGCGCGGCCGCATCATGGCCGACACCTCCCAGGCGGGAACCGGGATGGCCTCCCTCGCCGCGCCGGCCGGCGCGGTCACCGAGCTCATCGACGACGCCGACCTGGTGATCGCCGCCGACAACGGCGCCGTCCAGGTCGTCGCCGGCCCCCTCACCGAGGTCGACCGCGTCGTCAAGAGGGCCCGCGCGAAGGGGATCACCGCCGGCAGGCTGAGGGTCAGCCACGCCTTCCACTCCCCGGCGGTCGCCGCGGCCGAGCCGGTGCTCGCGCGCCACCTCGCCGACCTGGCGGTGGAGGCCCCTTCCGGCCGCGTGTACTCCACGGTCACCGGGCGGGAGCTGACCGCCGCCGATGACGTCCGCGCGCTGCTCGCCCGGCAGCTCACCGCGCCCGTGCGGTTCCGGCAGGCGCTGGAGCTCCTCGCCGCGGACTGCGACCTCCTCGTCGAGGCGGGTCCCGGCCACACCCTCACGGCGATGGCCCAGTCGGTCACGGGCGTGCCGGTCCGCACGCTGGACGCGGGCGCGGAGTCGGCCGCCGCGCTCGGCGACGCCACCGCCGCGCTGTTCGCCGCCGGCGCCGTCTCCGATCTCACGGCCCTCTTCGCCGAGCGGTTCCACCGCCCGTTCGACCTCTGGCGGGAGCCGGAGTTCCTCGCCAACCCCTGCGAGAGCGCCCCGGCCGGCGACCTCGACCACGGGCTCGGCCATGCCGCGGCGGCCGCCGCGGCCCCGGCCCCGGCCGCCCCCGCTGTCCCCGCCGACGCCGCGGCGCAGACGCCGCCCGAGGCGGACGCCGACGTGCCCGCCGTGGTGCGCGGGCTCATCGCCGAGGCCCTGGAGCTTCCGCCCGATGTGATCGGCGACGGGGACCGGCTCCTCGGCGACCTCCATCTCAACTCCCTCCGCGTCGTCCAGCTCGCCGCCGAGGCCGCCGAACGGACCCGGCGGGCCGTGCCGGCCGCCCCGCCGCTCTTCGCCGAGGCCACGGTCGCCGCGTTCGTCCAGGCGATCGAGGAACTGCCCGCCGCGGAAGGCGAGGCCGGATCCCACGGGCCGCCGGAGGGGGTCCGCGAATGGCACCGCGTTCTGGTCGAGTTCAGCCGCCCGGTCGAACTGGACGCCGGACGCGCCTCCCATACCTGGCACGTCTTCGGCGGGGGCCGGCTCCGCGCGCTCGTCGAGCCGCGGCTGACCGCCCTCCCCGAGGGGGAGCCGCGCCCGGCGGTCGTCGCGTTCCTCCCCGAGAACCCGGACGACGGCGCGATCGACGCGCTGGTCGAAGCCGCGCACCTCGCGGTGGACACCGGAGCGCCCTTCACCGTCGTGGACTCGGGGGACACCGCGTCGGGCTTCGTGGGCACGATCGCCGCCGAGTACCCGTCCCTGCCGGTCCGCTGGGTCCGGGCTCTGGAGGCCGCTCCCGCGGACGCGGTCGGCGCTCTGCTCACGGCCTCGTGGCAGGGCCATGCCGAGATCGTCGTGGACGAGGAGGGCCGCGCCGGAACCCCCGCGTACCGGGCCGCAGGGTCCGGCGCGCCCAACGGCGGGGGACAGGACGCCGCCGCGCCTCCGCTGTCCGCCGGAGAGGTGCTCGTGGTGACGGGAGGCGGGAAGGGCATCGGCTTCGCGAGCGCGGCCTTCCTGGCGCGGCGCTGGGGGGTGCGGCTCGGGTTGATCGGACGCAGCGGGCCGGACGCCGACGCCGAGCTGCGGGACAATCTCAGTCGGCTGCGGGAGGCCGGCATCGACTTCTGCTACCAGGCCGCGGACGTCACCGACCCGGAGTCGCTCCGCCGCGGCGTCGCCGCGATCGTCGACCGGCTCGGACCGGTCAGAGGAGTGATCCACGCCAGCGGCCTGAACCGCCCCGCGCGGTTCCGCGAGATCGGCGCCGCCTACGCCGAGCACGCGGCGCCCAAGCACCGCGGGCTCCGCGCGCTGCTGGACGCCGTCGGCACGGACGGGCTGCGGCTGCTCCTCACCTTCGGCTCCGTGATCGGCCGGTTCGGCCTCGCCGGGGAGGCGCACTACGCCCTGGCCAACGGCCGCATGCGGGAGCTGGTCCGGATCCTCGCCCGGGACCTGCCGGACTGCCGGGTCGCCAACCTCGACTGGACGGTCTGGTCGGGAGTCGGCATGGGCGAGCGCCTCAAGGTGCTCGACGACCTCGCCCGCGCGGGCGTGTCGCCGGTTCCTCCCGACCGCGGCGCCGAGCTGCTCGCCCGGGCGGCCGAGGCGCGTCCGCCGTCGCACTCCCTGGTGGTCAGCGGCCGGCTGCCGCAGCTCGGCCGCGCCGGGGAGGCGGCCCTGGACGGGCACCGCTTCCTGCGGCGGGTGCGCGCGTGGACCCCGGGCGTCGAACTGGTGGCCGAGGCCGAGCTGAGCCTGCTCGACGACCCGTACCTGGACGACCACCGCATCGACGGTGTGGCCGTGCTGCCGGCGGTGTGCGTGCTCGAAGCGATGGCCCAGGCGGCGTCCGCGCTGACCGGCCGGCCCGTGGCGGGGGTGGCCGATTCCCGCTTCGACCGCCCCGTGGTCGTCCCCGAGCACGGGACCCGCACCCTCCGGGTATGCGCGCTCGTCCGCGAGGACGGGGACGTGGACGTCGCGGTGCGCAGTGACGAGACGGGATTCGCGGTCGACCACTTCACCGGGACCGTCACCTCCGCGGACGCCGAGCCTCCGGAGAACCCGGCCGCGGCGGAGCGGACGCCGGCCCACACCGGCGACGACCTGTACGGGCCGCTCTTCTTCCACGGCCGGCGCTTCCGCAGGCTCCGCCGCTACGCGCACCTGGAGGCCACCGCCTGCACGGCCGTGCTGGACGGCGACCGGCCCTGGCGGTTCGGGGACGGCCTCCCGGCGGACCTGCTGTTCGGCGACCCCGCCCGCAACGACGCCTCGATCCACGTCCTCCAGGCGTGCGTCCCCCACCGGCGGCTGCTGCCGGTCGGGTGCGCGCGGTTCGCCGTCCACGGGAGCGGGACCGGAGGGGGCGAGCTGACGCTCGCCGCCGTCGAACGCGATCACTCCGGCGCCGACTACACCTACGACGTGGTCGTGCGCGACGGCTCCGGCCGGCCGGTCGTGAGCTGGAGCGGACTCCGCCTTCGCGACGTCGGCCCCGTGCCGGTCACGACCCTGCACCCGGTTCTCGTCGGGCCGTACCTGCAGCGCAGCCTCACCGCACTGCTCCCGGAGCGCGACATCCGGTTGGCCGTCGAGGCCGGCGGGCCGGGCGACGACCCCGCCTCCCGCCGCCGGGCGGACGGCGGACGTTGGGCCGTCCTCGTGGAGGGGGAGCCCGTCGCCTGCGCGCGGACCTCCGATCCGGCGCCTGATCCTCCCGCGCACTGGACCGGCCTCGCCGGCCGGCTCGGCCGCCTCGTCGGTGAGCCGGACCAGCACATCCGGGCGCGGCTGCAGGCGGTCGGCGCATGCCTGTCCGGGCCGCCGGGCCCGCCCGGACTCGCCGTCCAAGGCGTTTACGAGAACGGATGGGTGGTCCTCCAGGCCGGGGGATCGGACGTCGTCTCCGTGGTCCTTTCCATCGAGGGAGAAACCGGGCCGACGGCGATGGCGATCCCCGTCAAGGGGGCCTCGTGAGGGCGTATTTCGAGTACCGGCACCTCGTGACGTTCGCCGACACCAACCTCGTGGGGAACGTCTATTTCACGAACTACCTGTCCTGGCAGGGCGCCTGCCGGGAGCGGTTCCTCGCGGAGAAGGCGCCGAAGACCGTGGCGCGCATGAACGACGACCTCGCGCTCGTCACCTCGTCGTGCTCGTGCGATTTCTTCTCCGAGCTCTACGCGCTCGACACGGTGTCCGTGCGGATGTCCCTCGTCGGAATCGACTTCCACCAGATCACCATGGGTTTCGAGTACTACCGCGTGACCGACGGGCCGGCGCGGCTGGTGGCGCGCGGCGAGCAGACCGTCGCCTGCACGCTGCGGGCGGAGGACGGCCTGACCCCTGTCGAGGTCCCGGACGAACTCCGGACGGCCCTCGACGCCTACGCGCCGGACCCGCACGCGGCCCGCCGGCCGCGATCGGAGACGCCGCCGCGATGAGGGTCCGCGAACCCGCCGCGGGCACGCAGGCCCGCGCGCCGGTCATCGGCATCGTCGGCTGCGGGCGGATGGGAACGGCGCTCGCGGAGACCGTCGCGGCGCAGCGGCGGCCGGTGCTGCTGGCCAGCCGGGGCGGCCGGTCCGCGAGCGGCCTCGCCGGACGGCTGCCGAACGCCCGCGCCGCCACCCTGGAACGGGTGGCCGGCGAGGCCGACATCGTCGCCCTCGCCAGCCCCCTGGACGCCATCCGCGCCGAGATCGCACCGCGCATCCGCGCCCACGTGGCCGGCAAGCCGGTCATCGACATGTCCAACCCGTGCGGGCACGACCTCCTCGGCCACGGATCCGCCGCCGAGCTGATCGCGCGCCTGCTTCCCGGCGGCGCCGTGGTCAAGGCGCTCAACTGCGTCTCCGCGCGGCAGCTCGCCGGCGTCGCGCGCGGCGGCGTCACGCTGACGGTCCCGATCGCCGGAGACGACCCGCGGGCCAAGGAGGCGGTCCGTTCGATCATCGAGCCGGCCGGACTCGACGTCGCCGACGCGGGCGACCTTCCCGGCAGCCGCTGGATCGAGGCCCTGGCGCAGCTGCTCATGCGCCTGGAGAAGCAGCCCGGGCTCGGCGACGCCGTGGGCTTCCGGCTGCTCCGCCTCACCGCGTGCGAGGAGACCTGGACGAGGCCGTAGCCCCGGCGGCGGACCACGGGCCGGGCGCGGTCTAGTCGATCGCGATGGGGAAGTGGTCGATGCCGCGGCCCACCCACGAGTCGCGGCGCACGGGCTCCCCGGCGGGCCGGATGCGGGGGAAGCGGCGCAGCAGCCGCGGAAGCGCGATCCGCGCCTCCAGGCGCGACAGCGGCGCCCCGAGGCAGAAGTGGCCGCCGGCCCCGAAGGTGAGCGGCGCGGTGTAGGGGCGGTCCGGGTCGAAGCGGTCGGGCCGGCGGTAGCGGCGGGGGTCCCGGTTGCCGGCGGCGAGGATCGCGACCACCTTCGTGCCCGCCGGGATCGTCGTCCCCAGAAGCTCCACGTCGGCCCCGGCCCAGCGGCTGGTCGCCTGCACCGGCGGCTCGAACCGCAGCACCTCCTCGGCGTAGGCGGAGGCGAAGCCGGGTTCGGCGCGGAGGCGGTCGGCGAGGCCGGGATGCTCGAACGACAGGAGGAGCGCGTGCGCCATGAAGAAGTTCGTCGTCTCGAACCCGGCGGTCAGCAGCAGCATCATGTTGCCGACCAGCTCGTCGCGGCCGAGCCCGCCTCCGCCGTCGTGCACCCGCACCAGGGAGCTGACGAGGTCCGCCTCGGGGCAGCGGCGGCGCCGCTCGATCAGCTCGTCGAAGTACACCGCCAGGTCGTTCATGGCGGCGTCCGCCGGGGCGAGCCGGGAGGCGTTCGTGATGCCCTCCAGGGCGGTCGTCACGTCGGCCGCGATGGCCCGGAACCACGCCTGGTCCCGCTCGGGCACCCCGAGCAGCCCGCTGATGACCGCGATCGGGAGCCGTGAGGCGAACTCGGCGATGAAGTCGACCGCCGCGCCGCCCGCGCCCGCCTCCGCCAGCGAGTCCAGGAGCCGGTCGGTGATCTGCTCGATCGCCGTCTCGTAGCCCGCCACCCGCCGGGGCGTGAACTCGCCCCGCAGCAGCCGCCGCAGGCGGGTGTGCGCCGGCGGATTGCTGTAGAGCATGGAGTCGGTGTAGGCGCGCAGCGAGGAGTGCGCCCGCCACTCCGGGTAGAAGAGGTCGAAGCTGTCCCCGTCCTGGACGCGCAGCCGCGGATCCCGGAGCACCCGGTCGCACTCGTCGTACCCGACGGCGGCCATCACCCCCGGTTTGACGTGGACCAGGTCGCCGTGCGCCCGTATCTCCTCGTACAGGGGATACGGATCCCGGAGTCCCTCGCCCACAAGCGCCGCGAGCGCCTCGCGCGGCTGCATCGTCCCCGTGGCCATCGCCTGGTCCCTTCCGCGAGATTCCTCGTGGTCGCCGCTGCGCGGGGTTCCTCGGCCCGCCGCGGCCCGCGTTCCGGCGGCGGTCATCCGCCGGGGTGGAGTTCGACGATCGACACCGCCCCCGCGGGGTGGACCGAGGCGACACCGAGCCCGGCCTCGGCGGCGAGCGCCGACAGCTCCGGCAGCGACCGCACCTTCCCTCCGCAGTAGGCGAGCATCCGCAGGTCCAGCCCGGTCGGCCCGGCGCCGTCCGGACCGACGTTCTCCACGACGAACACCGAGCCCTCCGCGCCCGCGGCCTCCGCGCAGCGGGCCAGGATGGCGCGCGCCGGGTCGTCGCCCCAGTTGTGGACGACCAGCGAGAGGACGTAGCCGCCGGCCCCCGGCGGGAGCCGGCCGAACATGTCGCCCGTCTCGACCTCGGCGCGGTCGGCGACGCCCGCCGCGGCCAGCGCCTTCCGCGCCGTGTCGGTGGCCGGGGGCCGTTCGACGAGCACGCCCCGGAGCCCGGGATGCGCGGTGAGCAGAGCGGCCAGGAGCGTTCCGTCCCCGCCGCCGACGTCCACCACGCGTCCGAGGGACGCCCAGTCGTACGCCGACGCGATCCGGCGCGCGCGGTCCGCTCCGCCCGGCCGCAGGATGGCGCGGAAGGCGGCCTCGCGGCGGGGCTCGGCGGCCAGGTCGTCCCAGAAGGAGCGGCCGAAGCGCCGCGGGTAGGCGGGCTCGCCCGTGCGGACGCTGTGCAGCAGCTCGACGTAGCACAGCTCGGCCCGGCCGCCCTCCTCGACGTCCAGGCAGGCGCGCAGGCCGCCCGGGTGGTCGCCGCGCAGCGGCTCGCCCAGCGCGGTCAACCCGTACCGGTCGGAGTCGTCCCGGGTCAGCACCCCGCGCACCGCGAGGTAGCGCATCAGGCGGGCGAGCCCGCCGGCGTCGGCGCCGGTGGCCGCCGCCAGCTCGGGCACGGTCCGCAGCCCGGACGCGATGTGGTCGGCGATGCGCAGCGTCGCCGCCACCCGCACCGCCATGGGGGTCGCGAGCTGGGCCATCGCCCACAGCGCGGGGACGGCCTCGTCCTCCGCCGCCGACACGAGTCCCGCGTCGTGGCGCGGCCGTGCCGGGACCCTGGAGCGGCGGCCGTGCGGCTCGTCGGGCTGGACCATTCCGTTCATCGATCTCCCCGGTTGCGCGGCTAGGGACGGAAGAGCTCGGCGGCCATGGCGGTGACGCCGGCGGCGGGGCGAACCGGGAAGCCGATCTGCCCCAGGACGTCCCGCCGGACGTCGACGCCGGGCGCCACCTCCGTCAGCACGAGTCCTTCGGAGGTCATCTCGAACACGGCGCGTTCGGTGACGACGACGGCGCGCTGGCCGCGTTCCAGCCCGGCGCGGACCGCGTAGGTGACGTGGTCGACCTCGGGCACGAGCTTCTGGATCTCGCCCTCGCGCAGGATCTCCAGCCTGCCGCCGTCGCAGGACACTTCGAGGCCCTTGGTGGTGAGGGTGCCCCCGAGGACGATCCGCCGCGCGTTGTGCGCGATGTCGACGAACCCGCCGCCGCCGGGGCTCGTGCCCGCGAACCGGCTGACGTTGACGTTCCCCGCGGCGTCGAGCTGGGCGAAGGAGAGCGCGGCGAGCGCGCAGCCCCCGCCGTCGATGAAGTCGAACTGGTAGGTGCCGTCGACCAGCGCCTCGGGCGAGTAGTTGGCCGAGAACTGCCAGCCGCCCATGACGACGCCGCCGAAGGAGCCGTGCTCGGTGGTGAAGGTGTAGTCGTCCAGCCGGCCGTCCTGGAAGGCGCCGTCCTCCGCCATCGCCAGGATCGCGCTCGACGCCGCGCCGAACCCGAGGATCGTGGTCTCACCCGGGCGGATCTCCCGCGCGACACGGCGCGCGATGACCTTCCCCGGCCCGGACCGCAGGCGCGGCAGGCGCCCGACCGGGTTCGCCACCGGCCGCAGGTAGCCGGGGTCGTTGCGCACCTCCGTCCCGATCAGCTCGCCCGGCGCGACCACCACGCGGTCGACGAGCACTCCGGGGACCTGCACCTCCCGCGCGGGCCGGGACCCGCGCGGGACGATCCGCGACACCTGCGCGATCACGGTGCCGCCGCTCGCCTTGACGGCGAGGGCGAGGGCGAGGGCGGCGGAGGTGAGCGGCAGGTCCTCGAAGGACAGGTTGCCCTGGGCGTCGGAGCTGCTGGCCCGGATGATCCCCACGTCCAGCGGCCAGGTGGGGTAGAGCAGGAGCTCCTCGCCGCGGAGCTCGACCACCTCTACGAGGTCGTCCTTGGCCCGCCCGGTGAGGCGGCCGCCTCCGTGGCGCGGGTCGGCGAAGGTGCCGAGGCCGATGCGGGTGAGGTAGCCCGGGCTCCGCCGCGCGACCTCCCGCAGCCAGTGCATGGCGGCGCCGATCGGCCAGCTGTAGGCCTCGACGAGATCGTCGCGGATCAGGCCCGTGAGCGCCGGGCGGGTGCCGGTGCGCGGATGCCGCGGATTGATGTAGGAGCCGGCGACGATGCGGCGCATCAGCCCCTCGCGGGCCACGCCGTCCATGCCGCCGATGTCCATGGCGTCGCCGGTGGCGCAGGGGAAGAAGAAGGTCAGGTCGCGGGGGGAGCCGAGCCGCTCGAAGCGCTCGCCGATGGCGCGCAGGACCGCGTCGGGGGTGATCCAGCCGATGACGCCGGTGCTCGCGACGGCCTGCCCGTCCTCGACGAGGGCCGCCGCGGTCGCCGCGTCGCAGACCTTGCCCCCCACGGCAGCAGCCGCGGCATCGTCCATCGCGTCCCCTCGGCGTCGCACCGGTCCCGGTCGTCCCGCGGCGGACCTGGTCCCCTCCGCGCGGACGCCGTCGATCGCTAATGCTATCAAAAACTATAGTTACCGCCCAGATCGGTGGATTGAGTTCCCGGACTTGCCGCTGGATTCGGGGTCTCCGATCGCCTTTTCCGAGACGAGGCAATATGTTTTTCTAGTAGGACGTGTTCGGGCGTGGAAAGTGAGGCAGCGTGCGACGTGGTATGGACGCCTCGTTCTCCGCCCTCCCGCTGCACTCCCTGGCCGACGCGGCGCTCGGCCGCGCGGCCGAGCTCGGGGCCGCGCACGCGTCCTTCCGCCTCGACCGCGTCCGGACGGCGCGGCTGCTGCTGCGCGACGGCGTCCTCGGCGGCGGGCAGGACACCACGGACACGGGGCTGGCCGTGCGCCTGTGGCACCGCGGCGTGCCCGGCTTCGCCGCCGTCCCCGAGCTGACGGCGAGCGCCGCCGCCGGGGCCGCCGAGCAGGCGGTGGCCGTCGCCCGCGCGTGCGCGGCGATCGGCGGCGGCTCGGGTGAGCCGGTCGGCGAGCCGGTCCACCGCGACACGACGTGGATCTCGTCGTACCGGGTCGATCCGTTCGAGGTGCCCGAGCAGGAGCGCATCGCGCTCATGGCCGACCGGAGCCGGCGGCTGCTGGCCGCGCCCGAGGTCGAGCACGTGCTGGCCTTCCTCACCCTCGTCCGGGAGAACAAGTTCTACGCCGATCTCGCGGGCACGGTGACCGCCCAGCAGCGGATCCGGGTCCACCCGCTGTTCTTCGCCCAGGGCGCGGACCCGCGCGGCGGCGGGACGGCGACGCTGCGCACCCTCGGGCCCCCGGTGGCCCGGGGCTGGGAGTACCTGGGCGGCGACGGCTGGGACTGGGAGCGCGAGCTGGCGGAGCTGCCCGCGCACCTCGCCGCCAAGCTCCGCGCCCGCCCGGTGCGGCCGGGCCGCTACGACCTCGTCATCGACCCGTCCAACCTCTGGCTGACCGTTCACGAGTCGGTCGGCCACACCACGGAGACGGACCGCGCGCTGGGGCACGAGGCGTCCTCGACCGGCACGACGTTCCTCGCTCCGGACGGGATCGGCTCGCACCGCTACGGCTCGCCGCTGATGAACGTCACCGCGGACCGCACCGCCGAACACGGCCTCGCGACGGTCGGCTTCGACGACGAAGGGGTCGCGGCGCAGTCCTGGAGCCTCGTGCGGGACGGGGTGCTCGCCGGCTTCCAGCACGACCGGCGCACCGCGGGCCTGGCGGGCCTGGGGCGTTCCAACGGCTGCTCGTTCGCCGAGTCCGCGATGCACGTGCCGCTGCCGCGGATGCCCAACGTCGGGCTGCGTCCCGCGCCCGGCGGCCCGTCCACCGCCGACCTCATCGCGGGCGTCGAGGACGGGATCTACCTCGCCGGGTCCGACAGCTGGTCCATCGACATGCGGCGCCAGAACTTCCAGATGACCGCCCAGCGGTGCCACCGGATCCGCAACGGCAGGCTGGACGGCCAGCTGAGCGGGCCGCGCCCGCGAGATCACCGCGTCTTTCGCGATCATCAACGACCTGGCCTTCGGGATGCACCCCGGCGCGGTGTCCTACTGGCCGCCGTCCACCC
>NZ_JBFARL010000246.1:0-10822 GCF_040674655.1 Actinomadura sp. NPDC049753
GGAGCCGCGCTCACCGACCTGCTCGGCCGGCCCGGCGCGGCGGAGCCGCTGCTGGTCGCGCTGAAGGCGGCCGCCGCCGGCCGCCCCTGGAGGGGCGTCCTGCCGCTGTCGGACGAGGGCCTACCGGTGGCCTGCGAGCCGATGACGGGCGCGGGCGGCCGCGTCCAGGTGCTTCTGACGGTCTCCCCACCCGGCACCGGCGGCCTGGAGCTGCTGGACGAGGCGGCCCGCCGCGCCGGCTCCACCCTCGACCCCCACCGGGCCGCCGGCGAGATCGTCGCCGTCACCGTCCCGCGGTTCGCCGACGCCGGCGCCGTCTACGTGCTGGAAAGCCTGCTCGCCGACGACGACCAGCCCGGCGCCGAGACCGAGGGATCGGCGGTCGTGCGGCGCCTGGCCGTCGCGCTCGCCGACGACGACCCGCGGGAGTGGTCCCGCGAGTTCCCCGTCGACGAGGTCATCGTCTATCCGCCGGGCTCCCCCTACGCCCGCTGCCTCGCCGACGGCGGCATGGTCGAGTTCGGCGGGGACGCCGCCCGCGACACCGTGGCCGGCCGCACGGGCCGCCTCCTCGACGGCATCGCCGACCACGTGTCGCTGCTGGCGGTGCCCCTCGCCGCGCGCGGCCGCACCCTCGGGTTCGCGGTGTTCAGCCGCAAGCGCGGCCGGCCGCCCTTCGACCCGGCCGACCGGGCGCTGGCCTCCGAACTCGCCGGCCGCGCCGCCGCCTGCGTCGACAACGCCTGCGCGTACCGGCGCGAGCAGCGCACCGCGACCGCGCTGAAGGCGGCGCTGCTGCCCGCCGCCGTCACCGCCCCGCCCGGCCTGCGGATCGCGCACCGCTACCTGCCCGCCCGCAGCGGCGTCGGAGGCGACTGGTACGAGGTGGTGCCGCTGCCCGGCGACAGGATCGCCGTGGTGATCGGCGACTCGCTCGGGCACGGCGTCACCGCCGCCGCCGCGATGGGACAGCTGCGGGTCGCCGCGCACACGCTGGTCCGATGCGGGTTCCCGCCCGGCGAGGTGCTGACTCGGCTCGACGCCATCGCCCAGGAGCTGGACGCCGCGCAGTTCGCCACCTGCCTGTGCCTGGTCTGCGACCCGGCGACGCTGCGGTGCGAGATGGCGAGCGCCGGGCATCCCCCACCGCTGCTGGTCCTGCCGGACGGCACCGCACGGCACTTCGCCGTCACCCGCGGGCTGCCGCTCGGGGTGTCCGACGACGAGCATCCGGCCGACCACCCGCAGGTGTCGGCGACGATCCCGCCGGGCGCGACCCTCGCGTTCTACACCGACGGCCTGGTGGAGAGCCGGATGCGCACCGTCGACGACGGCGTCGCCCGGCTCGCCTCCGCCCTGGTCGCCTCCCAGGGCGGGACGCTGGAGGAGACCGCCGACGGCGTCGTGGCCCTGCTGTCCGACCAGCGGAGCCACGACGACATAGCGCTGCTCCTGATCCGCCCCGACGGGCCCTGACCCGCCCTACAGTCCGGGGATCTCGTGGTTGCGGAACGCGTCCACGAAGTAGGTGTGGTCCTCGCGGACGATCTCGGCGTACTCGGTGCCGAACGCCACCATCGCCTCCACGAACGCCGACTCGTCCGGGCCGATCACCGCGTCGATGGCGTCCTCGACCTGGAACCCGACCAGGGTGTGGTCGGAGTCGGTGTCGGACACGCAGTGCACCTTGGCGGTGGCGCGGCCCAGGTCGTCCAGCACCGACAGCATGTCCTCGGGCTCGGTCAGGCCGCTCCAGTCCAGGTCCGCCTCGTAGGGCGACAGTTCCTGCACCACGTAGCCGACACCGCCGATCCGGGTGTGGCCGAGCCACGGGTCGCTGTTGGCCTGCAGCGCGCGCCGCGACACGGCGGTGCGGTGCCCGTGGTGCTGGAAGTACTCGCGGATGCGGGGGTCGTCGACGACGCGGCTGGCGGCGGCGACGTTGCCCTGCTTCATCGACAGGACGACGTCGTTCTCCAGCGCCTGGGTGTTGCCCTCGACGAGGATGTTGTAGGCCGACAGCCCGGCCGAGCCGATGCCGAAGCCGGACGCGCCGACGATGTCCTTGATCTCATAGGTGAGGCTGCCGAAGCGCTTCTCATGCGGGATCGTCTTCAGGTACTCGGCGTAGGCGGCCTCGACCTCGGCGCGCTCGGCGTCGTCCAGGCGGCGGACGCCGGGGCGGTCGCGGAACCGGCGCTCGGCCCCGGACACGACGGTCATGCCCTCCAGCAGCCCGGTCCGGGTGCCGCCCATCGCGGCGACCAGCACGTCGCGGACGTAGCCGTCGGTGGTGTCGAGCGTCAGCGCGAACTTCTCGTCGCCCACGTGCGCGGCGAACTTGCGGACCTGGTCGACGTAGGCGCGCACGTAGGTCTCGATGAGCCGGCGGATGTCGGCGTCGGAGATCGCCTTCTGCCACGCCAGCAGCGCGAGGCTGGCCACCAGCCGCTTGACGTCCCAGGTGAAGTGGCCGACGTAGGCCTCGTCGTAGTCGTTGACGTCGAAGACGAAGACGCCGTCGTCGTTCATGTAGGTGCCGAAGTTCTGCGCGTGCAGGTCGCCCTGGATCCACACGCGGGACGTGCGCTCGTCGGCCCACGGGTCGTCGTCGTGGACGATGTCGGCGTAGAACAGGCAGGCGCTGCCCCGGTAGAACGCGAACGGGTCGGACGCCATCTTGCGGAAGCGGCGGCGGAACTCGGCGGGGCTGCGCTCCATCAGGTCCGAGAACGCGTCGACCAGGACGTCGACGATCTGCGACTGGCGCTCCTTGGGGTCCCGTCCGCGCAGTTCCTCGGTGATGCTCGCCATGCTCTCTCCCTCGAAGATCGGACGGTCCCCGCCACGGCCGGGATGTTCCCGGTCATTGTGCCGAATCCGCACCGGTCCGGGAGGTGAACAGCGCACGCACGGCGGGTTCCGACCGCACGAGTTCCAGGGCGGTCTCGGCGTGCCCGGGGACGTACCCGTTCCCGATGAGCATCGTGACGTCGGCGGCGAGCCCCTCCGCGCCGAGCGCGGCGGCCGGGAACGAGGTCGCCATCGAGAAGAACACGACGGTGCCGCCGGGCGCGGTGGCGAGGATCGCGCCGTGCTCGCAGCCCGGCACGTCCACGCACACGACGGTGACGTCGGCCGGCTCGCCGACGGCCGCCGCGACCGCCACCGGGTCGCGGGCGTCGGCGCGCACGACGGCGTCGGCCAGGCCCGAGGCCGCCAGCCGCTCCTCCTCCTCGGCGGTGGGCACCAGCCCGATCACCCGGGACGCGCCGGCGCGCCGGGCGGCGGCCAGCGACAGGGACCCGCTCTTGCCGGCCGCGCCCAGCACCAGCACCACGGGACCGCCCTCGCGCGCCGCCACGACGCGGCGGGTGAGGGCCGGCGCGCCGCACACGTCCATGACGGCGAGGGCCAGCGGCACCGGCAGGTCGTCGGGCAGGACGGCGGCGATGGAGCGGGCGAACAGGATCGCGTGGCCCCGCGCCGGCACCTGCTCGGACCGCCCGTCCCACTCCGCGAGCCCGTCGGTGACCGCCAGCGGAGTGAGGGTCAGGGACACCAGGGTGGCGACGCGGTCGCCGGGCTTCAGCCCGAGGGGCGAGTCCGGCCCGGCCTCCTCGACCACGCCGACGAGCATGCCGCCCGACCCGGTCACCGGGTTGTGCATCTTGCCGCGCTCCCCGATGATCCGCAGCACCTCGGCCCGGATCGCGTCCGGGTCGCCGCCGTGCGCGGTGTGCAGCTGGCGGTAGGACGCGGCGTCCAGGTTGAGGCGCTCGACGCCGATCCGCACCTCGTCCGGCCGGATCCGCGGGTCGGGATCCAGCCGGAGCGCGGCCTGCGGCAGGACGCCCGCGGGCTCCAGCACCCGGTGCAGCCCGACCGCCGTCCCCGTCCCGCCTCCGGTCATCGTCATGCCGCCTTTCTCCCAACATCGGGTGGTGTTACGCAAGATATGCAGGGCACCCCTGGTTTCATCGAAAGTCTTCCCGTAACGTCGGCGGCACACAAGACTTTTATGCGATCAATGTGAGGCGAGGAGGCGGTCGACGATGACCACTGCCCTGCACCCGGACGCCCTCCAGTCCGAGGAGGCCGCGCGCCAGCCCTACGCCTACCGGCGCCGGCCGCTGGCAGAGCCCGACTGGCGGCGCCTGCCGGGATGGCGGGACGTCACGGAGGCCGAGTGGGAGTCGGCGCAGTGGCAGCGCGCCCACTGCGTCAAGAACGTCCGGCAGCTGCGCCGGGTCATGGGCGACCTGCTCGACGAGCGCTTCTACGCCGACCTGGAACGCGACCAGGCCGAGCGCGCCACCATGTCGATGCTGCTGCCCCCGCAGATGCTGAACACGATGGACGCCTCCTCCACCGAGGCCTTCTACGCCGATCCCGTGCGCCGCTACATGCTCCCGGTGTTCAGCGACCGGCGCACCGACTGGCCGTCCCACCCGCACGCCTCCCGCGACTCGCTGCACGAGGCCGAGATGTGGGCCGTCGAGGGCCTCACCCACCGCTACCCCACCAAGGTCCTGGCCGAACTCCTGCCGACCTGCCCGCAGTACTGCGGCCACTGCACCCGCATGGACCTGGTCGGCAACTCCACGCCGAACGTCGACAAGCACAAGTTCACCATCAAGCCGCCGGACCGGCTCGGCGCCATGCTGGACTACCTGCGCCGCTCCCCCGGCGTCCGCGACGTGGTCGTCTCCGGCGGCGACGTCGCCAACATGCCGTGGGCGCGCCTGGAGTCGTTCGTCGACTCGCTGCTGGACATCGACAACATCCGCGACATCCGGCTGGCCAGCAAGGCGCTCATGGGCCTGCCGCAGCACTGGCTGCAGGACGACGTCCGCGCCGGGATGGAGCGCCTGGCGACCAAGGCGAACGCGCGCGGCGTGCAGATCGCGATCCACACCCACGTCAACGCCGCCCAGTCGGTGACGCCGCTGGTCGCCAAGGCGGCCCGCGCGATGCTCGACACCGGCATCCGCGACGTGCGCAACCAGGGCGTGCTGCTGCGCGGCGTGAACGACACGCCCGAGGCGCTGCTCGACCTGTCGTTCGCGCTGCTCGACGAGGCCGGGATCCTGCCGTACTACCTGTACATGTGCGACATGATCCCGAGCAGCGAGCACTGGCGGCTCGCGGTCTGGGAGGCGCAGGAGCTGCAGCACGCGATCATGGGCTACCTGCCCGGCTTCGCCACCCCGCGGATCGTCTGCGACGTCCCCTACGTCGGCAAGCGGTGGGTGCACCAGCTCGCCGACTACGACCGCGAGCGCGGCATCTCCTACTGGACCAAGAACTACCGCACCGGCCTGGAGCTGGCCGACCCGGACGCGCTGACCCGGCGCTACGAGTACCACGACCCGATCTACACGCTGCCGGAGGAGGGCCAGGACTGGTGGCGGCAGCGCTCGGGGGCGATCTGAACCGTCACGGCCGACGCCTTTACGTTGTAGATCCGAAACGTTGCGGATTAGGCTGGGACGGGTGACCATCGACCCGACCTCCCGTTTCCCGCTCGGCGCGTCGGTGACGGCCGCCGCCCTGGAGGACGACCCCCACCCGCACCTGGCCCGGCTCCGCGAGCGCGAACCGGTCTCCTGGCTGCCCGCGCTGGGCGGCTGGCTGGTGACCGCCCGCGGCCCGGCGCTGGAGGTCATGCGCGACGCGGCCGCCTACACCGTGGACGACCCGCGCTTCTCCACCGCCCAGGTCGTCGGGCCGAGCATGCTGTCGCTGGACGGCCCCGTCCACACCCGGCACCGCGACGCGTTCGCGCGGCCGTTCCGGCCGGCCCGGACGCGGGAGCGGTTCACCGCGTTCGTCGAGGCCGAGACCGACCGGCTCGTCGGCGCCCTGGCGCCGGCCGGCCGGGCCGAGCTGCGCGGCGAGCTGGCCGGGCCGCTCGCCGTCGCGGTCGTCACGGAGGCTCTCGGGCTGCACGGGGTGGACGCCGCGACCGTCCGCTCCTGGTACGGCGCGTTCGTGGAGGCCGTGTCCGCCATCACCGCCGGCGGCGCGGCGCCCGCACGCGCGGACGAGGCGTACCGGCTGCTGCGCGCGGCCGTCGAGGAGGCGATCGCCGCGGCCCGCCCCGGGTCGCTGCTGGCCGAGGCCGCCCGAGCCGACCTCGGCGCCGCCGAGGTCGTCGCCAACGCCGCGATCCTGATGTTCGGCGGCATCGACACCACCGAGGGCATGATCGTCAACGCCGCGCTGCACCTGCTCGGGCACCCGGACCAGCTCCGGCTCGTCCTGGACGACCCGGAGCTGCTGCCCGCCGCGATCGAGGAGTCGCTGCGGCTGGAGCCCGCGGCCTCGGTCGTCGACCGGTATGCCGTCCGCGACGCCGAGCTCGGCGGGGCGGCGGTCCGGGCGGGCGACCTCGTGCGGGTGTCGATCGCCGGCGCCAACCGCGACCCCTCGGTCTTCCCCGCCCCCGACCGCTTCGACGTGCGGCGCCGCAACGCCGCCGAGCACCTGGCGTTCGCGCACGGACCCCACTTCTGCTTCGGCGCCCACCTGGCCCGGATGGAGGCCCGCACCGCGCTCGCCGCGCTGCTGGACCGCCTGCCCGGCCTGCGGCTCGATCCCGCCCGACCCGCCCGGCCGCACGGGCTGGTGTTCCGCAAGCCCGCGCGGCTGGACGTCCTCTGGGACGTCTGAGGACCGGTTCTGGACCGTTCCCGGCGTCGCCCCGCGCCGCGCCGCTGTGGGAGCATGCCCCCATGATCGTGGAACGCCGCGTCGAGCTGCGCTTTTGCCAGGAGAGCCGGGACGCGCAGACGCACGTCAACCTGTCCGCCGTGCGCCGGGACGGCCGCTGCCTGTGGGTGGCTGGCGACGAGACGGCCACCATCGAGCGACTCACGGCCGTCACCGGCGAGGACGGGCGCGTCACCGGCTACGACGGGCAGACCACCATCGCCCTCGCCGACCTCTTCCCGCTGCCGGCCGGCGCCGGCGAGGAGGCCGACATCGAGGGCCTCGCCCGCGCCGACGGGTGGCTGTGGGCGATCGGCTCGCACAGCCTCAAGCGCAAGAAGATCAAGCCGGGGAACGGCGACGCCAAGGCCCGCAAGCGCCTCGCCACCGTCGTCCGGGAGGACAACCGCTTCATCCTCGCCCGCATCCCCCTGGTCACCGGCGACGACGGCCTCCCCCGCGCCGTCGCCGAGGACGGCGAGCGGACCGCGGCCGTCCTCGGCCTGGACCAGGACTCCATCGCCGACCTGCTGGCCGACGACCCGCACCTCGCGCCGTTCCTCGCCATCCCGAGCAAGGACAACGGCCTGGACATCGAGGGCGTCGCCGTGCACGGCGACCGCCTCTACATCGGGCTGCGCGGGCCCGTGCTGCGCGGCTGGGCGGTGCTGGTGGAGATCCGCCCGGGCTCCCACCCGCGCGACCCGCGGCGCCTGCGCGCGCTGCCGATCGGCGACGACGGCGAGCCCTACCGCACCCACTTCCTGGACCTCGGCGGCCTCGGCGTCCGCGACCTGTGCCCGCACGGCGACGACCTGCTCGTCCTCACCGGGCCGAGCATGGACCTGGACGGCCCGGTGCGGCTCGTGCGATGGCCGGGGGCGGCCCGCGCCGGCGCCGGGTCGGTCGTCGCGGCCGACGAGCTGGAGGTGCTGGGCGAGCTGCCGCACGGCGACGGCGACGACCACGCCGAGGGCATCGCCGTGCTGGACGAGCCGGGCACCCGCCTCCTGGTCGTCTACGACAGCCCCGCCCCGGACCGGCTCACGGCGGACGGCGGCGTCCTCGCCGACGTCGTCGATCTCGGCTAGCGGGCCCCGAATAAGCGCTCGCTTTCAGTCTCTGCTTGGATGGGCCCCGGTACCCGGCGGGAGTCGAGAGGGCGGGAACAGAGCATGATCGAATGGTCCGAGGAAGACCTGATGATCCGGGACGCGGTGCGCGGCTGGATCGACGCGGAGGTCCGCCCGAACCTGGACGCGCTGGAGTCGGGCGAGCTGCCGCCCTACGACCTGCTCCGCAACCTCTACAAGACGTTCGGCATGGACGAGATGGCCCGCTCGTCCTTCCACGCCCGGCTGGCCAGGGAGCGCGAGGGCGGGCAGGGCGGGGGCCCCGCCGAGGACTCCGGCGACGACCGGCCCGGCGGCGGCAACGCGGCGATGTCGATGCTGCCGGTCATCGAGCTGTGCAGGGTCGCGCCCGGCCTGGTCTCGGCGATGGGCGTCGGGCTCGGCCTCGCCGCCGGGACGATCATGAAGCGCGGCACGCCGGAGCAGAAGGAGCGCTGGGCGCTCCCGCTGCTCACCATGGAGAAGGTCGGCGCCTGGGCGATCACCGAGCCGAACTCCGGGTCGGACGCGTTCGGCGGGATGCAGGCCACCGCGCGCAGGGACGGCGACGAGTACGTCATCAACGGCGGCAAGACCTTCATCACCAACGGCCCCTACGCCGACACGATCGTGTTCTACTGCAAGCTCGACGACGGGGCCGCACCGCGCGACCGGGAGATCCTCACCTTCGTCCTCGACCGGGGCATGCCCGGCCTGGAGCAGAGCAGGCCGCTGCGCAAGATGGGGCTGCACTCCTCCCCCACCGGCGAGCTGTTCCTCAACGACGTCCGCGCGGGCGCCGACCGGCTCCTGGCCTCCGGCGCGCAGGGCGGCAAGGAGTCGGCCCGCCAGAACTTCGTCACCGAGCGCGCCGGAGTCGCCGCGATGGCCCTCGGCGTCATCGAGGAGTGCCTGAAGCTGTCGGTCGAGTACGCCAAGACCCGCGAGCTGTGGGGGCAGCGCATCGGCGACTTCCAGCTCATCCAGCTCAAGCTGGCGAAGATGGAGGTCGCGCGCCTCAACGTGCAGAACCTGGTGTTCCGCCACATCGAGATGCAGCGCGCCGGGCGCACCCCGACCCTGGCCGAGGCGTCGGCGATGAAGCTCTACGCCGCGCAGGCGGCCAGCGAGGTCGCGCAGGAGGCCGTGCAGCTGTTCGGCGGCAACGGCTACATGAGCGAGTACCGCGTGGAGCAGCTCGCCCGCGACGCCAAGTCCTTCCAGATCTACGCCGGCACCGACGAGATCCAGGTCACCCACATCGCCCGCGACCTGCTGTCGCGCTGAGCGCCCCGTCCGATAAGGCGCCGCGTCCGCTCGACGCCGCCCCGTCCGCGAACTTCCGGGGACCGGGCGGCGTCGAAAAGGTGGAGGGCGGGTGAGGGCGATCGCCCGCCCTCGGCCCGACGGGCCTTTCTGGACAGCCGACGACGGGGACTGGATACTCACAGCTATGGACGGTCAGCCCTCATTCCCGGTGAGAGCGTCCGACACGGAACGGGACCGGGTGCTGCGCGTCCTCAGCGAGCGCGTGGCCGAGGGCCGGATGTCGAACGAGACGTTCGAGCGCCGTGTCGACCAGGTGCTGCAGGCGCGCAACCAGGCCGAGCTGGCCGACATCGTGCACGACCTGCCGAACTCCAGCCGCGTCGTGAACCGGCTGACCGGCCTCATCTCCTCGGTCTCGCAGGCGACCGCGCGGATCGAGGCGGCGTGGCGGGCCCCGCGGCTGCCCAAGTTCATGCTCCCGCCGCGCGAGCTCGGCCGCATCGTCGTCGGCCGCGCCCCCGCGTGCCAGTTCATCCTCACCGACCTCACCGTCTCCCGGTTCCACGCCGAGATCTACCGCGCGGACGAGGGCTGGATGATCTCCGATCTGGGGTCGATGAACGGCACCCGCGTGAACGGGTACCGGCTGACCGGTCCCGCCCGCGTCCGGCCCGGCGACGAGGTCGGCTTCGGCAACTCCGCCTTCATCGTCACCGCCCCCTGACCCGTCCCGGGCCTTGACGGAACTGTAAGGAGTCCTTACGTTCTCTCCAAGTTAGGAAACCTTCTTAACTCGGAGGAGCCGCCGTGTCCGTGCCCGTCCCCGGAACGCCCAGCCTGCTGCGGGCGATCAACGACCGCGCCGCGCTGGAGGCGCTGCTGGCCCGGGGGCCGCTGACCCGGCCGCAGATCTCCGACCTCACCGGCCTGTCCAAGCCCACCGCCTCCCAGCTGCTCGCGCGGCTGGAGCAGGCCGGGCTCGTCGTCCGCGACGGCGTCCGCGAGGGGCTCCCCGGCCGCACCGCCGAGCTGTACCGCATCAACGGCGCCGCCGCCCACGTCGCCGGCGCCGACGTCACCCCGGCGCGGATCCGCGCCAGCGTCGCCGACCTCGCCGGGACGGTCGTCGGCGAGCACACGCTGCCCACCCCCGGCCGCACCGGCGTGGACGTCGTCGCCCGGATGGCCGCCGCGCTCGACGGCGCCGCCGCCGCGGCCGGCCTCACCCGGGACCGCCTCGACCGGGCCGTCGTCGGCATCCAGGGCGCCGTCGACCCCGCCACCGGCCGCCTCGGGTACGCCTCGCACATCCCCGGCTGGCACATCCCCGACCTCGTGGACACCCTGAGCGGCGGGCTCGGCGTGCGCGTCGCGATCGAGAACGACGTCAACCTCGCCGCGCTCGCCGAGCGGGCCGGCGGGCGCGCCGAGGGCGCCTCGGACTTCGTCCTGCTGTGGGTCGCCGACGGCGTCGGCATGGCCGTCGTGCTGAACGGGACCCTGCACCGGGGCGCGACCGGCGGCGCCGGGGAGATCGGCTACATGCCCGCCGTGGGCGCCCCGCTCATGCGGGACGTGCGGCGCACCCACACCGGCGGGGTGCACAGCCTCACCGGCGGGGCGGCCGTGCTGAGGCTGATGCGCGAGCACGGCTTCCGCGGACGGGACGCCGCCACCGCGCTCAGCCGCGCCGCCGCCGACGTGCAGACCGCGGGCCGGCGCACGGC
>NZ_JBFARL010000247.1:0-10708 GCF_040674655.1 Actinomadura sp. NPDC049753
CGAGGCCCTCGCCGGGCACGCGGGCGCGGACGTCGTCGCGCACGTCGGCTCCACCCGCGCCGGCCGCCGCATCGCCGAGCTGGCCGCGCGGACCGGGGCGAGGACCGTCCTGGAGAACGGCGGCGCCGACCCGCTGATCGTGGACGCGGGCGTCGACCCGTCCTGGGCCGCCGGGCAGGCCGCGCTCGGGTGCTTCGCCAACGCCGGGCAGATCTGCACCTCGGTCGAGCGCGTCTACGTGCACGAGGCCGTCGCCGAGCCGTTCCTGGACGCGCTCGCCGCCCGCGCCCGGGCCCTGCGCACGGGGCCGGGCGCCGACCCGTCCACCGAGCTCGGGCCCCTCGTCGACGAGCGCCACCGCACCAAGGTCCACCAGCAGGTGGAGAAGGCCCTCGCGGACGGGGCACGGGCGCTGGCCGGCGCGCGCCTTCCCGACGGCCCTGGCTGCTTCTATCCGGCGACCGTCCTGGCCGGCTGCGCCGACCATATGGCGATCATGGCGGAGGAGACCTTCGGCCCCGTCGCGCCCGTCCGCACCGTGGCCGGGTTCGAGCAGGCGCTGGAGGCCGCGAACCGCTCCCGCTACGGCCTCGCCGCCACCGTCCTCACCCGCGACATGGCGCACGCCCAGGCCGCCTGGCGCACGCTGGAGGCCGGCACCGTGAAGATCAACGCGGTGTTCGGCGGCGCCCCGGGCGGCGCGGCGACCCCGCGCCGCGCCAGCGGCCGCGGGTTCGGCTACGGCCCCGAGCTCCTGGACGAGATGACGGCCGTCAAGGTCGTCCACGTCCAGGCCGCCGCCCCCTGACCCCTCACCCGGCGTCCGCTCCGCGCGGCCCCGCGGTGGCGGCCAGGTAGCGGGTCACCATGCGGGCGACGAAGTGGGCGAAGGCCTCCGGGGGCCCGGACGGCAGCATGATGTGGCTCATCGTCAGGCGCACGGCCGCGTCGGCGATCTCGGTGAGCGCGGCGCGGTCCAGATCCGGCCACTGGCGCAGGGCGTGCTCGGCGATGCGGGCGCTGGCGGAGAACAGCACCGGCTCGGCCTGCGTGGTGAGCAGCGGCAGCATCTCGTCGCCGCCCGCGCCCGTCAGCACCGCCTTCTTCAGCTGGTCGTCGGCGGAGGTCTCCATCGTGAACATCACCGCGGCGACCACCGCCGAGTACACGTCGGCGTGCTCGGACAGCACGGCGTCGATGCCGTCGAGGTAGCGCTCGTTGTCGCGGATCACCACCGCCTGCGCGAGCCCCCACTTGTCGCCGAACTCGTTGTAGACGGTCTGCCGGCTCACCCCCGCGGCGGAGGCGACGTCCCGCATCCGGACGGCCCGGTAGCCGCGCTCCACCAACAGGTCCGCGGCGGCGTCCAGCAGGGATTCGCGCACGGAACGGCCGGCGGTGCCCATGTGTCGTCGCCCTCCAGGGTGCTGATCAGTACGCCATTATCCCCCGCGGGCCGCCGCCGGGCCATCGCGCGCCCGCCGGGTCGCCGCCGCCGTCGAGCAGGTGCGCCAGCGGGAGGGTGGCCGCGCCCACGGCGACCGCCTCCGGCCCGAGGTGGCACAGCTCGATCGAGGTCTGCGCGAACGGCTGCCGCAGCGCGTAGGCGGCGGTGGCCGCGACGATCCGGTCCAGCATGCGGCCGCCGATCAACAGCCCCGCCCAGCCGCCGATGATGATCTTCTCCGGGCTGAACAGGTTGACCAGGTCGGCGATGCCCGCGCCGAGGTGCTCGGCGACGTCCTCGCGCAGGGCCGCCGCCGCTTCGGACGGGTCGGCCAGCAGCCCGGCGAGGGCCGCCTCCTCGTCCGTCCCGGCCGGGCCGCCCGCGGCCCTGTAGCGTTCCAGCAGGGCGGTCGCGCCGACATAGGACTCCAGGCAGCCGCGGGCCCCGCACCGGCACGGCGCGCCGCCGACCCGGGACGTCGTGTGGCCCCACTCGCCCGCGCTGCCGGCCGCGCCCCGGTACGGCGAGCCGTCGATCATCACGGCGGCGCCGACGCCGGATCCGACCAGGGCGACGACGGCGTCGCGATGCCCGCGCCCTGCGCCGAACCACATCTCCGCCTGGCCGAGCGCCGTCGCGCCGTTGTCCACGAACAACGGGAGACGGGTGCCCTCGCGCAGCATCCGCTCCAGCGGCACGCCGTCCCAGCCGATGGTCTGGCAGTGCACGACCGCCTCCGGGCCGCGCTCGATCACGCCGGGGACGCCGACGCCGACGCCGATGATGGACGCCGGGTCGACCGACGCGCCGTCGATGACCGCCGGCAGGCCCTCCAGGATGTGCCGGACGACGGCGCGCTCGTCGTGGCCGCCGTCGCCGAGGGGCAGGTCGGCCTTGGCGAGCTGGGTCAGCCCCAGGTCGAACAGCTCGACCATCACCCGCGTCTCGCCGACGTCCACGCCGACGAGGTGGCCGTATCCGGCCGCGGTCTTCAGCAGGACGCGCGGCCGCCCGCCGTCGGACTCGACGCTGCCCGCTTCCACGACGAGCCCGGCCTCGATCAGCTCGCTCACCACGTTGCTGACCGAGGCGGGGCTGAGGCCGGTCTCGCGGGCCAGGTCCTGGCGGCTGAGCGGCCCGTCGAAGTACAGCCGCCTCAGCAGTACCGACCGGTTGGCGCGGCGCAGGTCGCGCACGGTCCTCCGGCGCCGTTCCGGCATCGGCCCCCCTCATCCCGCGGCCCGGGCCGGGCCGCGTCCCCCGCAGCTTCTCAGGTCTTGACCGGCCCATTATGTCACTGCTTAGATCACGGCGTGAAATAAGGTGTGATCTAACTCTCGGAGTGACCCCGTCACCTGATCGGAAGGCCGAGCCGATGCGTCCACACCCCTCGCGGGCCCTCGCCGTCCTCGCGGCCGGGCTCCTGGTCACCGCCGTGGCGGGCTGCGGCGGCGGCACCACGTCCGGCGGCGGCGACGGCGACCCGAAGACCCTGACCTACTGGGCCAGCAACCAGGGCACCGACCTCGCGGCAGACCGGAAGGTGCTGGACCCGGAGCTGGCCAAGTTCGAGAAGCGGACCGGCATCCGGGTGAAGCTGGAGGTCGTCCCCTGGACCGACCTGCTCAACCGCATCCTCGCCGCCACCACCTCCGGCCAGGGACCGGACGTGCTCAACATCGGCAACACCTGGTCGGCGTCGCTGCAGGCGACCGGCGGCCTGCTGCCCTTCGACTCCGCCGCGATGGCCGAGATCGGCGGTGCGGGGCGGTTCGTCCCCGCCGCGCTCGCCGCCGCGGGCGCGAAGGGCCGTGACCCGGCCGCCGTCCCGCTCTACTCCCTCGCCTACGGCCTCTACTACAACAAGAAGATGTTCGCGGACGCGGACCTGGAACCGCCCGGGACGTGGCGTGAACTGATCGACGCCGGCCGCGCTCTCACCAAGGACGGCAGGTACGGCATCGCGATCGAGGGCGCCAGCATCCCCGAGAACGTGCACCAGGCGTTCACGCTCGGCCAGATGTACGGCGCCGACTTCTTCACCCCGGACGGCAGGCCGCAGTTCGCCACCCCGCAGGCCGTCGCGGCCGTCAAGTCCTACGTCGACCTGCTCGGCAAGGAGAAGATCGCCGCGCCGGGCAACGCCGAGTACTCCGCCAACCAGTCGCTGAACGACTTCGCCACCGGCAAGGCCGCGATGCTGCTCTGGCAGGCCACCACCGGCGGGCTCACCAACCTCGGCATGAAGCCCGGCGAATGGGGCGTCGTGCCCACCCCCCGGCCGTCCCCGGCGCCGCCGGGCGGCCGGAACATCACTTCCATGGTCGCCGGCATCAACATCGCGGTCTTCAAGAACACCGGCAACCGCGACGGCGCGCTGAAGTTCGTGAAGTTCATGACCGGCGACGAGGAACAGAAGATCCTCAACAGGGCGTACGGATCGCTGCCCCCGGTCGTCTCGGCCCAGAGCGACCCCGCCTTCGACACCGCGGACCTCAGGGTCTTCAAGAGCGTCCTCGCCACGAGCGCGGCGCCGCTGCCGCAGGTGCCGCAGGAGAGCCAGTTCGAGACGGCCGTCGGCACCGCGATGAAGGAGCTGTTCGCCGACGCCGCCGCGGGCCGCCCGGTCACCGAGGCCGAGGTGCGCAAGCGGCTCGCCGCCGCCCAGCAGCAGATGGGCGGGTAGGCGCATGACCGCCGCCGACGTGCCGGCCGCCGCCCTCCCCGACGGGCAGGGGGCGGCGCGGCCGGAGGAGACCGGACCCGCCGGGCCGCGGCGGGGGAGGCGGCGGCCGCGGCTGCCTCCGGGCGCGCTGCCGTACGCGCTGCTCGCACCCGCGGCCGTCGCCGAACTGATCGTCCACGTGGTGCCGATCGCCGTCGGGATCTGGATGAGCTTCAAGGAGCTCACCCTCTTCTACATCCGCGACTGGTCGAGGGCGCCCGGGAGGGGGTTCGGCAACTACCGCGTCGCGGTGGACCTCGACGGCGCGATCGGCGCGGACCTGCTGCGCTCGTTCCTGGTCACGCTCGCCGTCACGCTCCTGGCGGTCGCACTGTCGTGGCTGTTCGGCGCCGCCGCGGCGATCCTCACGCAGGACCGGTTCCGGGGGCGCGGGGCGCTGCGCGCGCTCTTCCTCGTCCCGTACGCGCTTCCGGTCTACGCCGCCGTGATGACCTGGGCGTTCATGTTCCAGCGCGACAACGGCCTGGTGAACCACGTGCTGGCCGACCAGCTGCACCTGACCGGCGGCGGCCGGCCGTTCTGGCTGATCGGCGGCAACAGCTTCTGGGCGCTCGTCACCGTCGTGGTGTGGCGGTCGTGGCCGTTCGCCTTCCTGGTCCTGACCGCCGGGATGCAGAGCGTCTCCCGCGACCTGTACGAGGCCGCGGCGCTGGACGGCGCGGGCAGGTGGCGGCGGATCCGGCACATCACGCTCCCGGCGCTGCGGCCCGTCAACCAGGTGCTCGTCCTGGTGCTGTTCCTGTGGACGTTCAACGACTTCAACACGCCGTTCGTCCTGTTCGGCAAGGCCGCCCCGGAGGGCGGCGACCTCGTCTCGGTGCACATCTACCACGCCTCGTTCGTCACCTGGAACTTCGGGACGGGCTCGGCGATGTCGGTGCTGCTCCTGTTGTTCCTGCTGCTGGCCACGGCGGCGTACCTGCTCGCCACGTCGAGGAGGAGGCCCGCGCATGGCTGACACGCGTCCCGCCCGCGAGGGCCGCGCGCCGACCGACCCGCCCGCCTCGTTCGTCTGGACGCGGCGGATCGTGCTGGCCCTGCTGGCCGCGTTCACCCTCCTGCCGGTCTACGCGATGGCCAGCTCGTCGCTGAAGCCGCTGGAGGACGTGCAGCGCCGGTTCCGGTGGATCCCGTCGCGGCCGACGGTCCGCCCCTACGTCGACATGTGGTCGACGGTCCCGCTGGCCCGCTACTTCGCCAACAGCGTGATCGTGGCGGGCGGCGCGACGCTGGCGTCCGTGGCGATCGCGATCGGCGCGGCGTACGCCGTCAGCCGGTACCGGTTCGCCGGCCGCCGGGCGTTCACGGTGACGGTGCTGTCCACGCAGATGTTCCCGGGGATCCTGTTCCTGCTCCCGCTGTTCCTGATCTTCGTGAACGCGGGGAACGCGACCGGCGTCGCCGTCTACGGCAGCCGCGGCGCGCTCGTCCTGACCTACCTGACGTTCTCGCTCCCGTTCTCGATCTGGATGCTGGCCGGGTACTTCGAATCGATCCCGCGGGAGCTGGACGAGGCGGCCCGGGTGGACGGCTGCGGCCCGGTCGGCGCGCTGCTGCGGGTGATCGTCCCGGCGTCGCTGCCCGGCATCGTCGCGGTGACCGTCTACGCGTTCATGACCGCCTGGGGCGAGGTCCTGTTCGCCTCGGTCATGACCAACGACCAGACCCGCACGCTCGCGATCGGGCTGCAGGGCTACTCCACGCAGCACGAGGTCTACTGGAACCAGGTGATGGCCGCCTCCCTCGTGGTGAGCGTCCCCGTCGTCGCCGGGTTCCTGCTGCTCCAGCGCTTCCTGGTGGCCGGGCTGACCGCCGGCTCCGTCAAGTGACCCGTCTCGACGACCCCGAGGGAGACCCGTGCCCATCGACGACCTGACCGCGTTCGGCCCCGACTTCGCCTGGGGGGCGGCCACCTCCGCCTACCAGGTCGAGGGGGCCGTCGCGGAGGACGGCCGCGCCCCCTCCATCTGGGATTCGTTCTGCCGCGTCCCGGGCGCGATCGCCGGGGGCGACACCGGCGACGTCGCCTGCGACCACTACCACCGCTGGCCCGCGGACCTCGCGCTGATGGCGGAGCTGGGGCTGCGCGCCTACCGGTTCTCGATCGCCTGGCCGCGCGTGCTGCCCGCCGGCGGCGGCCCGGTCAACGCGGCCGGGCTCGCCTTCTACGACCGGCTCGTGGACGCCCTGCTCGCGGCCGGGATCGAGCCCCACCCGACCCTGTACCACTGGGACCTGCCGCAGGAGCTCCAGGACCGCGGCGGCTGGCCGTCCCGCGACACCGCCGAGCGGTTCGCCGAGTACGCCTCCGTCGTCGCCGCGGCGCTGGGGGACCGCGTCACCTCGTGGGCGACGCTGAACGAGCCGGTGTGCGCCGCCTGGATCGGGCACCTGGAGGGGGCGATGGCGCCCGGCGTCGCCGACATCCGCGCGGCCGTGCCCGCGGCCTACCATCTGCTGCTGGCGCACGGCCTCGGCGTGCAGGCCGTGCGCGCCGCCGCCCCCGGCGCCCGCGTCGGCGTCGTCAACCTGCTCACCGACTGCGAGCCGGGCGGCGAGGGCGAGCGGGACGCGGCGGCGGCGCGGCGCGAGGACGGCCACCACAACCGCTGGTGGCTCGACCCGATCCACGGCCGCGGGCTGCCCGCCGACATGATCGAGGTGTACGGGGTGGAGCCGCCGGTGCGGCCCGGCGACCTGGAGGCGATCGCCGCCCCGCTCGACTGGCTCGGCGTCAACTACTACCGCCGGTCCGTCACCGTCGACGATCCCGGCGGCCCGCCGCCGCGCACCCGGCAGATCACCCCGCCGGGAACGCCGCGCACCGGCATGGACTGGGAGATCCACCCGGACCGGCTGGCGAAGGTCCTCGTCCGCGTCACCGAGGACTACGCGCCGCGCAGCGTCATGGTGACCGAGAACGGCGCCGCCTACGCCGACACCGTGACGCCCGGCGGAGCCGTCCACGACGCCGAGCGCACCGCCTACCTGGAGGCCCACCTGTCGGCGTGCGCCGCGGCGATCCGCGCGGGGGTCCCCCTGGACGGCTACTTCGCCTGGTCGCTGCTGGACAACTTCGAGTGGGCCTACGGGTACGCGCAGCGGTTCGGACTCGTGCACGTCGACTTCGCCACCCAGGAACGCCGCGTCAAGGACAGCGGGCGCCGCTACGCCGAGATCATCCGCGCGCACCGGGACCTCCGGGCGCGGCCCCTGGCGTCCCGCTCTCTAGAGTGAGGGCCGACCGGCTCAGGCGAGGTGAGGAGGCCGGGTGGGCGGGATCCTTGTGGCCAACCGGGGAGAGATCGCGCTGCGGGTCGTCCGGGCCGCGTCGGAGCTGGGGCTGCGGACGGTCGCCGTGCACACCCGCGACGACGCCGCCTCGCCGCACACCCGGCGCGCCGACGAGACGCGCGTCCTGCCCGGCGACGGCGCCGCCGGCTACCTCGACGCCGACGCGCTGGTCGCCGCCGCGAAGGACGCCGGCGCCGCGGCCGTCCACCCCGGCTACGGCTTCCTGAGCGAGAACGCGGGCTTCGCCGCCGGATGCGCCGCCGCCGGGCTGGCCTTCGTCGGCCCGCGTCCGGAGCTGCTGGAGCTGTTCGGCGACAAGGCCAGGTCGCGCGCCCTGGCGCGGGACGCGGGCGTGCCCGTGACGCCCGGCACGCCCGGCGCGACGAGCCTCGCCGGCGCCGAGGCGTTCGCCCGCG
The DNA here is from genome assembly GCF_040674655.1 of Actinomadura sp. NPDC049753. Classification (NCBI taxonomy): domain Bacteria; kingdom Bacillati; phylum Actinomycetota; class Actinomycetes; order Streptosporangiales; family Thermomonosporaceae; genus Actinomadura; species Actinomadura sp. NPDC049753. The sequence goes on from NZ_JBFARL010000247.1 coordinate 7,904, forward strand.
AGCACGGCACCGTCGTGATCAAGGCGCTCGCGGGCGGCGGCGGGCGCGGCATGCGCGTCGTCACCGGGCCCGCCGCCGTCGCGGAGGCCTACGAGCGGTGCCGGTCGGAGGCGCTCGCCTCCTTCGGCGGCGGCGACCTGTACGCCGAGAAGTACGTCCCGCGGGCCCGCCACATCGAGGTCCAGGTCGCGGGTGACGGCTCCGGCGCGGTGACCCACCTGTGGGAGCGCGACTGCAGCGTCCAGCGGCGCCACCAGAAGCTGATCGAGATCGCCCCCGCTCCCGCGCTGCCCGCGGGAGTGAGGGACGCGCTGCTGGACGCCGCCCTCCGCATGGCGGCCTCGGTCCGCTACGAGAGCCTCGGCACCTTCGAGTTCCTCGTCGACGGCGAGGAGTTCTGGTTCCTGGAGGCCAACCCCCGGCTCCAGGTCGAGCACACCGTGACCGAGGAGATCACCGGCGTCGACCTGGTGAAGGCGCAGATCAGGCTGGCGCTGGGGGAGGACCTCGCCGGAGTCGGGCTGGCCGCGCCGCCGCGGGCGTCCGGCTGCGCCGTCCAGGTGCGGGTCAACGCCGAGACGATCGGCGCGGACGGCGCGCCGCGCCCGAGCGCCGGGACGCTCACCGCGTTCGCGCCGCCGTCCGGTCCCGGGATCCGCGTCGACACCCACGGGCACGCCGGCCATCGCGCGAGCCCGCGCTACGACCCGCTGCTGGCCAAGGTCGTCGCCCGCGCGGAGGACCTGCCGTCCGCCGCCGCACGCGCGCACGGCGCCCTCGGCGAGTTCGAGATCGCGGGCGTGGCGACGAGCATCCCGCTGCTGCAGGGCGTGCTGCGCCATCCCGGCTTCACGGCCGGCGGCGCGTGCACGTCCTTCATCGACGACCACCTGCCCGAGCTGCTGGCGAGCGAGCACCGCCGGTACTACGTCGAGACGGCCCCGAGCACCGCCGGTCCGGAGCCCGCGGCCGTCCCGGACGCGCCGCCCGGCACGGTCGCCGTCCCCGCGCCGACGCAGGGGACGGTCGTGAGCGTCGAGGTGGCCGAGGGCGACCCCGTCCGGGCCGGGGCGCCGCTGCTGATCCTCGAAGCGATGAAGATGGAGCACGTCGTCCGCGCCGGAGAGGCGGGCATCGTGCGGGCCCTGGCCGCCGCGCCCGGCGACACCGTCGCGGAGGGCGCGCCGCTGCTGTTCACCGAGCCCGCCGAGGGGGGCGGCGACCACGCCGCCGAGGACGAGGCGGCCGACCTCGACCTGATCCGCGCCGACCTCGCCGAGACGCTGCGCCGGCACGAGAGCGGGCTCGACGCGGCCCGCCCCGAGGCGGTGGCCCGGCGGCACGCGCGCGGCCGCCGCACCGCGCGGGAGAACATCGACGACCTGTGCGACGCCGGGACGTTCACCGAGTACGGCGCCCTCGTCATCGCCGCGCAGCGGCGGCGCCGCTCCCTCGACGACCTCATCGAGCGCACCCCCGCCGACGGCATGGTCTGCGGCATCGGGGACGTCGACGGCGCGCAGGCCGTCGTCCTGTCCTACGACTACACGGTCCTCGCCGGGACGCAGGGCCACCTGAACCACCGCAAGACCGACCGCATGCTCGACATCGCCCACCGCCGCCGCCTGCCGCTGGTGCTGTTCGCGGAGGGCGGCGGGGGACGCCCCGGCGACACCGACACCACGACCGTCTCCGGCCTGGACGTCACGACGTTCCACGCCATGGGGCGGCTCAGCGGCGCCGTCCCGTCCGTCGGCGTCGCGAGCGGGCGCTGCTTCGCGGGGAACGCGGCCCTGCTCGGCTGCTGCGACGTCATCATCGCCACCCGGGACGCCAACATCGGCATGGGCGGCCCCGCCATGATCGAGGGCGGCGGCCTCGGCGTCTTCACGCCCGAGGAGATCGGTCCGGTCGGCGACCAGGAACCGAACGGCGTCATCGACATCGTGGTGGACGACGAGGCCGAGGCGGTCCGGGCGGCCCGCCGCTACCTGTCCTACTTCCGGGGCCCGTCGGACGACTGGGCCTGCGACGACCAGCGGATCCTGCGGCACCTCGTCCCGGAGAACCGGCTGCGCGCCTACGACGTCCGCCGTGCCGTCGCGCACCTCGCCGACACCGGGTCGGTGCTGGAGCTGCGCCGCGCGTTCGGAGTCGGCATCATCACCGCGCTGGTCCGGATCGAGGGCCGCCCGATGGGCCTGATCGCCAGCAACCCCGCGCACCTCGGCGGCGCCATCGACCGCGACGCCGCGGACAAGGCCGCCCGGTTCCTGCAGCTGTGCGACGCGCACGGCCTGCCGGTGGTGTCCCTGTGCGACACCCCCGGCTTCATGGTCGGCCCGGACGCGGAGCGGACCGCCACCGTCCGGCACTTCGCCCGCCTGTTCGTCATCGGCGCCAACCTGCGCGTCCCGATCGTCACGATCGTGCTGCGCAAGGGGTACGGGCTCGGTGCGCAGGCCATGGCGGGCGGCGGGTTCAAGGCGCCGCTCGCGACCCTCGCCTGGCCCACCGGCGAGATCGGCGGCATGGGGCTGGAGGGCGCCGTCCGGCTGGGGTTCCGCAAGGAGCTGGAGGCCGCCGAGGACCCGCGCGCGATGTTCGAGCAGATGGTCGCCGCGGCCTACGAGCACGGCAGGGCGCTCCACGCGGCGACCGTGTTCGAGCTGGACGACGTGATCGACCCCGCCGACACGCGGCGCTGGATCACCAGCGGTTCCCGGCTCGTCGTCAGGATCCGCACCTGCGGCGCCGCCGCCAGCAGCCGGTGCGCCAGATCCGCCGCGGGCTCGATCAGGTGCT
>NZ_JBFARL010000248.1:0-10704 GCF_040674655.1 Actinomadura sp. NPDC049753
CTTCCCGCCGCCGCGGGGGGCCAGCGCGAGCCGGGCGGTCGCGGGGTCGGCGGTCTCGGGGCCGGTGAGCGGGGTCCGGACGGTGATCTCCACCAAATACACACCGTCAGTCCTCGAACGCTTCGGGGGGCGGGCAGGAGCAGACGAGGTTGCGGTCGCCGTAGGCCTGGTCGATGCGGCGGACGGGCGGCCAGTACTTGTTCTCCCGCAGGGACGGGAGGGGGTAGGCGGCCTCCTCGCGGGTGTAGGCGTGCTTCCAGTCGTCGGAGACGAGGCAGGCGGCGGTGTGGGGGGCGTTCTTGAGGGGGTTGTCCTCGGCGTCGTAGCCGCCGTCGGCGACGCGCTGGATCTCCCGGCGGATCTCGATCATGGCGTCGCAGAACCGGTCGAGCTCGGCGAGGTCCTCGGACTCGGTGGGCTCGATCATCAGGGTGCCGGCGACGGGGAACGACAGGGTCGGGGCGTGGAAGCCGTAGTCGATGAGGCGCTTGGCGACGTCCTCGGCGGTGATCCCCGTCTCCTTGGTGATCTTGCGGAGGTCGGCGATGCACTCGTGCGCGACGAGGCCGTCGCGGCCGGTGTAGAGGATCGGGTAGTGCGGGGCGAGGCGGGCGGCGAGGTAGTTGGCGCCGATGATCGCGCCCTCGGTGGCGGCGCGCAGCCCGTCCGGGCCCATCATCGCGATGTAGGCCCAGGAGATCGGCAGGATGCCGGCCGATCCCCAGGGGGCGGCGGAGATGGGGCCGACGCCGGTGCCGGGGCCGGCCTCCTCGCGCATCGGGTGGTTGGGCAGGAACGGGGCCAGGTGCTCGCGGACGCCGATCGGGCCGACGCCGGGGCCGCCGCCGCCGTGCGGGATGCAGAACGTCTTGTGCAGGTTGAGGTGGGAGACGTCCGAGCCGAACTCGCCGGGGCGGGCGAGGCCGACGAGCGCGTTGAGGTTGGCGCCGTCGACGTAGACCTGGCCGCCGGCCTCGTGCACGGCCGCGCACACCTCGGTGATCGTCTCCTCGAAGACGCCGTGCGTGGACGGGTAGGTGACCATGATCGCCGAGAGCCGGTCGCCGTGCTTGCCGAGCTTGGCGCGCAGGTCGTCGAGGTCGATGTTGCCGCCCTCGTCGCACTTGACGACGACGACCCGCATCCCGGCCATGACGGCGCTGGCGGCGTTGGTGCCGTGCGCCGAGGAGGGGATCAGGCAGACGTCGCGGTGCTCCTCGCCGCGGGAGGCGTGGTAGCCGCGGATGGCGAGCAGGCCGGCCAGCTCGCCCTGGGAGCCGGCGTTCGGCTGGACGGAGACCTTCGCGTACCCGGTGATCTCGGCGAGGAAGCCCTCCAGCTCGCCGATCAGCTCGACGTAGCCGGCGGCCTGGTCGAGCGGCGCGAACGGGTGGATCGCGGCGAACTCCGGCCAGGTGATCGGCTCCATCTCGGCGGTGGCGTTGAGCTTCATCGTGCAGGAGCCGAGAGGGATCATGGAGCGGTCGAGCGCGATGTCCTTGTCCTGGAGCCTGCGCAGGTAGCGCAGCATCGCGGTCTCGGAGCGGTGCGCGTGGAAGACGGGGTGGGTCAGGTAGGGGCTCTCGCGGCGCAGGGCGTCCGGGAACGCTTCGGGGACCTCGCCCGCCGCGGTCGCACCGAACGCCTCCAGCACGGCGGTGACGTGCGCGGGCAGCGTCGTCTCGTCGCAGGCGACCGCGACCCGGTCGGGGCCGTCCGGGCGCAGGTTGACGCCGCGCTCGCGCGCGGCCGCGACGACCTCGGCGGCGCGGCCCGGCACGCGGGCCAGGACCGTGTCGAAGAACGAGTCGTGCACGACCTCGACGCCGGCGGCGCGCAGGCCCGCGGCGATCTCGGCGGCCCGGCGGTGCGTCCGCTGCGCGATCGCGGCCAGCCCCTCGGGGCCGTGGTACACGGCGTACATGCTCGCCATCACGGCGAGCAGGACCTGGGCGGTGCAGATGTTGCTGGTGGCCTTCTCGCGTCGGATGTGCTGCTCGCGGGTCTGCAGCGCCAGCCGGTAGGCGGTGGCGCCGTCCGCGTCGACGGACACGCCCACGAGCCGGCCGGGGAGCTGGCGCTGGATGCCCTCGCCGACCGCCATGTAGCCGGCGTGCGGCCCCCCGAACCCGTAGGGGACGCCGAACCGCTGCGCGGAGCCCACCGCGATGTCGGCGCCGGACTCGCCGGGCGGGCGCAGCAGGGTCAGCGCCAGCAGGTCGGCGGCCACGACGGCCTTGGCGCCGCGCTCGTGGGCCTGCGCGATGACGGGCTCCAGGTCGCGGACGGCGCCGGACGCGCCCGGGTACTGCAGCAGCACGCCGAAGAAGTCGCCGTCGGGAAGGCCGCGGGACAGGTCGGCGATGACGATCTCGATGCCGAGCGGGATCGCGCGGGTCCGGACGACCTCGATCGTCTGCGGGAGCGTGTCGATGTCGACGAGGAACGTCCCGGGCTCCTTGCGCCTGGAGACGCGGTGCGCGAGGGCCATGGCCTCGGCGGCGGCGGTGCCCTCGTCCAGCATGGAGGCGTTCGCGACGGGCAGCCCGGTCAGGTCGCCCACCATCGTCTGGAAGTTCAGCAGGGCTTCGAGCCGCCCCTGGGAGATCTCCGGCTGGTAGGGGGTGTAGGCGGTGTACCAGCCCGGGTTCTCCAGCACGTTCCGCATGATCACGCCGGGCGTGGTCGTCCCGTGGTAGCCGAGCCCGATCATGGACGTCAGGACGGTGTTGCGGGACGCGAGCTCGCGGAGCCGGTCCAGCGCGGCGGTCTCGCTCAGCGCGGGCGGCAGGTCCAGCGGACGGGACGTGCGGATCGCGGCGGGGACCGCGTGGTCGATCAGCGCCTCGGCGCCGGAGTAGCCGATGGCGGCCAGCATCCGCGCCTGGTCGTCCGGCGAGGGGCCGACATGCCGGTCGGCGAACGCCGACCGGGGATGCTGCGGCGCGGCCACAGGGGCGAAGAACTGGGCGGTCATGGAGGGCCTCCTGGCTGCTGCGGTCGCTCAGGTGCGCCGCCGGCGCGGGCCGGCGGCCGTTCTCCCCCTCTGTCATGGCACCTGAGAGCTTCACCCGCGCGGCGGGGTTTCCCCTTCGGTGAGCCGCCCTTCCCCGCGCGCGGGGACCGACGCCTGCTTTCCAGAGGTGCCTCGCCCGTGCGGTCCTTTTGCCTGAGAGGTTCCGGGGAGGTTGCCCCTTCGGCGCCCCACGCTGGCGGCGTGGGGTCTCTCCCGCACAGGGTTGACGGCATGTCCTAGGTCGAACCCTACCCAAAGGCGCGTCCCCGACGTCGTTCCGGCCCGCCGGAAGGGGCCCCGCCCTCCGGCGCAGGCGGTCTACCGGCGAGTACCATGTGCTGACTCACCTGGGGCGCGACGGCCCCGGGCCGCACGGGGGCGGGGAGATGAGGCTGCGGGATGGACGCGCGTCCCGGCGGCGGCCCCGCGACTCGACGGCGCGCCGCCGGGTCTGGGACGCTGATCACGATGGCGGATGGTCAGGGCGGCGGTACGGCGTGACACGGACCCACGACGGAGCGGTGCGCCCGGCGCAGGGTGCGGCGGCCGGCGCGCCCGTCGACGAGCCCGCCCAGCCGTACCGGATCCGCCGGCCCTCCGACGCCATCCGGTTCGCGGCGTCCGTGGTGGGGCTGGCGGCGGTGATGCTGCTGGTGTCGATCGCGCAGCAGACCACCCACGGCCTGCAGACCGACATCGCGCAGGGCACCGCGCACGCGCCGCGGCTCCTGCTGACGCTGGCGACGCTGGTGTCCAGCTTCGGGGTGCTGGCCGTGCCGATCGCGTTCGGTATCGAGCGGCTGTTCCACAAGGACGGCATGCGCGTCGCGATCGCGCTGCTGGCCGCGATGATCGCGTTCGGGATCACGGTGGGCCTGGACGACCTGGTGGTGCGGGCCGCGCCGGGCGGCGTGCTCGACTCGCTGATCTGGGGCGGCACCGAGACCGCGCCGGTGCACACCGACATCGCCCCGGTGATCGCGTTCGTGAGCGCGGTCGGGATGGCGGGCCGCGCCCGCTGGCAGGCCGCGACCTGGACCATGATCGGCCTGGCGGCGCTGACGGGGCTGACCGCGTCCTACGCCTCCGTCGCCGCGCTGGCGGCCACCTACCTGCTGGGCCGCGCCATCGGCCACGGCACCCTCTACGCCGTCGGGACGCCGAACCCGCGCCCGTCCGGGACGGCCGTGGTGGCCGCGCTCGAACGGCTCGGGCTGCACCCGCGGCGGGCGGCGCGCCTGGACGGCACGCACGACGCCGACGAGACCCGCCGCTACGGCGTCGCCCTCGCCCCCTCCCCGCAGGGCGGGCACGGCGCCCGGCTCCCGGCGGGCCGGGGGCCGCACGGCGACTGGGACGTGGAGGTCCGCGTCCTGGACCGCGACCAGCAGACCGCCGGGCTGCTCTACCGCGTCTGGCGGCTGCTCCGGCTGCGCGGCGCCACGACGGGGCGGACGCTGCGGTCGCTGCGCCGGTCCCTGGAGCTGGAGTCGCTGATGGCGTACGCGGCGGACGCCGCGGGCGCCCGGACGCCACGGCTCGTCGGCACGTGCGAGGTCGGCACCGAGGCGGCGCTACTGGCCTACGAGCACGTCCCGGGGCGGCGGCTCGGGGACGTCCCCGACGCGGAGATCACCGACGAGCTGCTGGCGGACGTGTGGCGGCAGTTCCGGGCGCTGCAGGCGGGGCGGCTCGCGCACCGGCGGCTGGAGGGCGAGGCGGTCCTGGTCGGCGACGACGGCCTGGCCTACCTGACCGACCTGCGGTTCGGGGAGACGGCGGCCGGCGACCTGGCGCTGCGCCTGGACCTCGCACAGCTGCTCACGACCCTGGCGCTGCGCGCGGGGCCAGAGCGGGCGGTGGGGACGGCGGCGCCGGTGCTGGGCGAGGAGGCCCTCGGCGGGGCGGTGCCGCTGCTGCAGCGGGTGGCGCTGTCGCGGGCGACCCGCACCGCGCTGCGGCACCACAAGGACCTGCTGACCCGCATCCGGGAGCAGATCGTCCGGCTGAAGCCGGAGACGGAGGCGCCCCCGGCCAAGCTGGAGCGCTTCCGGCCCCGGACCATCGTCAGCATCGTGGCGCTGTCGGTCGCGGCGTACATCGTCATCCCCCAGGTGACGAGCCTGGACATCGGCCACCTGGCGGCCACGGCGAGCTGGCACTGGGTGGCGGCGGCCCTGGGGGCGGCGGCGCTCACCTACGTCGCCGCCGCGTTCATGCTGATGGGATTCGTCCCCGAGCGGCTGCCGCTGTGGCGGACGGTCCTGGTGCAGCTGGCGGCGTCGTTCGTGAAGCTGGTCGCGCCGGCGGCCGTGGGCGGCGTCGCCGTCAACACGCGCTACTTGCAGCGCTCGGGCGTCCGGCCCGCCCTCGCCGTCGCGAGCGTGGGCGCCTCCCAGCTCGTGGGGATGGTCACCCACATCCTGCTGCTGGTGCTGTTCGGGTTCCTGACCGGTTCGACGGCGAAGGCGACGCAGGACCTGGCCCCGTCCCGGACGATCGTGCTCGCGGTGCTCGGGCTGGGGCTGCTCGCGGGGCTCGCGCTGACGGTGCCGCGGGTGCGGCGGGTGGTCGCCTCGCGGCTGAGGGCCATGTTCTCGGGCGTGGTGCCGCGCCTGGTGGACGTGCTGCAGTCGCCGAAGAAGCTGTCCACCGGGATGGGCGGCACCCTGCTGCTGACGCTGGCGTTCACGCTGTGCCTGGACGCCTCGATCCGGGCGTTCGGCGGGTCGCTGCCGTGGACGACGGTGGTGCTGGTGTTCCTCACCGCGAACGCGGTGGGGTCGGCGGCTCCGACGCCGGGCGGGCTCGGCGCCGTCGAGGGCGCGCTCACGCTGGCGTTGACGATCTCGGGGCTGACGGCGGAGACGGCCACGTCGGCGGTGCTGCTCTACCGGCTCCTGACGCTGTGGCTGCCGGTCCTGCCGGGGTGGGGGGCGTTCGCCTACCTGCAGCGCAAGGAGGCGCTCTGAGGGGTCAGCCGGTGCGGCGGGCGCGCCGCCGGTCGGCCAGTTCGTCGTGGTGGTGGCCGGCGGGGTCCTCGTCGCCGGTGGAGGCGCGTTCAGCGGGCAGTTCCGCCAGACTGCCCTCCACCTCCTGCCACACCCGCCCGAGCGCGATGCCGAACACGCCCTGGCCGCCCTGGAGGAGGTCGACGACCTCGTCGGGAGAGGTGCACTCGTAGACGCTGACGCCGTCGCTCATCAGGGTGATCTGGGCGAGGTCCTGGACGCCGCGGTCGCGCAGGTGGGAGACGGCCGTGCGTATCTGCTGCAACGAGACGCCCGTGTCCAGGAGCCGCTTGACGACCTTCAGGACCAGGACGTCGCGGAAGCTGTACAACCGCTGGCTGCCGGACCCCTGCGCCGACCGCACGCTCGGCTCCACCAGCTTCGTGCGGGCCCAGTAGTCGAGCTGCCGGTAGGTGATGCCCGCCGCGGCGCACGCCGTCGGGCCGCGGTAGCCGACGTCCTCCGGCGGCGCCGACACCTGGGTGTCGAAGAGCAGGCCCTGCTCTCCGGCACGGCGGGACGCCACGCGCCTGTCGGGGGTCGCCTTGCCCTCGCCGCTGCTCACCGCCACGCGGACCTCCGGCTTCTATCATCCCGCAGCAGTTCGTCAAGGGGGTTTGACGAATAACACCACGGGTGTTCCACCAGCACGGTAGGTGCCGGTCAGGGTGTGGTCAACGTTCATCGTCGGCGCGTCGCATGCCCGGATGAACCGGCTTCACGTGGGCAAACTGCGCACCTTCGTCACCCACGCAGGTCCATACCCCGATGGTTCCCCCGCAAAAACCGCCAGGTCCGGCGCAATGGGCGACCATTCGCCCGATCGCATGATCTCGCACTCCAGAGTGACATACGGCACAGCGGCCACTCGCCCCGGGGTGCGGGGAGAGGCCTAACCGGCGCGGCCGAAGTCCTCAGGGGAGATCGTGTCGAGGAATTCGCGGAACTTCTCGACCTCGTCCTCCTGCTCGTCGGGGATGGCGACGCCGGCCTCCTCCAGGACGTCCTCGCTCGCGAAGATCGTGGCCCCCGTGCGCAGCGCGAGGGCGATGGAGTCGGACGGGCGCGCGCTCACCTCGACGCCGTTGGAGAAGACGAGGTCGGCGAAGAAGATCCCCTCGCGCAGCGCGGTGATGTTGACCGTGCGGAGCTGGACGCTCAGCGCGTCCAGCACGTCGCGGAACAGGTCGTGGGTGAGGGGCCGGGCGGGCAGCACCCCCTGCTGGGCGAAGGCGATCGCGGTCGCCTCCACCGCCCCGATCCAGATGGGCAGGTAGCGATCGCCCTCCGTCTCCTTCAACAGGACGATCGGCTGATTGGAGGGCATCTCGACCCGGACGCCGACGACCTCCATCTGCTTCACTGCGGCTCCCTGCTGGTTCTCGCTGTCTCGATCACCACGTGCAGCGGATCGATTCCTGACCGAACCATGTAGCCAACGTACACCCAGGCTCGGACAGCTCGCGGCGCGCGGGGTAGGGCAAAATCCTCCACCGGCCGGGTGATCAGTGGTCGAGGCTCTCGCGCAGGCCCGCGCCGACCAGCGCGGCGTGCAGCCGGACCGACAGCGCGGCGATCTCCCGCGCGGTCTCGGCGGCCTGCTCGTGCGCGCCGCGGCTGCGGCGGCGCAGCTGCGGCGCGACCATCTGCTCGATCAGGCCGACCTGCCGGTCGGCGGCGGCCTTGACGGCGCGCAGGTGCCGGACCTCGAAGCCGAACTCGCCGAGCGCGGCGGCCACGCGCGCGATGTTGAGCGCCTCGCCCTCGTAGTGCGCGCCGATCCGGCGGACGAGCCCGTACTCCTCCAGGCGGGCGAGGAGGGCCTCGTCGATCCCGGCTCCGTCCAGGAGCTGGCGGCGGGTGAGCCGCACGGCGGGCTCCGCCGCGGTGGTGTCGGCGGCCACGAGCGTGCGGGGGCGCCGCCGCTCCGGCTCGGCGGGGCCGGGGCGGCGCGCGCCGGGCGGCGGGACGCTCTCACCGCGGTCGCGCGCCTCCAGGTGCTGCCGGATGACGCGCAGCGGCAGGTAGTGGTCGCGCTGCGCGGTGAGGACGTACCGCAGGCGCTCGACGTCGGCCTCGCCGAACTTGCGGTAGCCGGAGGGGCTGCGCTCCGGCTCGACGAGCCCCTCGGACTCCAGGAAGCGGATCTTGGAGATCGTGATGTCGGGGAACTCCGTCCTGAGCAGCCCGAGGACGTCCCCGATGGTCATCGGGGACCGGGCCGGCTCCGCGCTCAAGGGCCCTCCCATCGTTCGCCGCGACCTCGCCGCGTTCCGTCAGCCGTGGGCCGGGTTGGTGAGGAACACCAGCCGGAACTTGCCGATCTGGACCTCGTCGCCGCCCGACAGCCCGGCCTGGTCGATCCGCTGCCGGTTGACGTAGGTGCCGTTGAGGCTGCCGGTGTCCCGGACGGAGAACACGCCGCCCTGCCGGGCGAACTCGGCGTGCCGGCGGGAGACGGTGACGTCGTCCAGGAAGATGTCGCTCTCGGGGTGCCGTCCGGCGGACGTGCGGTCCTTGTCGAGCAGGAAGCGGCTGCCGGCGTTGGGCCCGCGCTTGACGACGAGCAGCGCGGTGCCCGGGGGGAGCGCCTCCATCGCCATCTGGTCGGGCCCGACCGGCTCCTCGGCGCCGGCGTCGGTGTCCAGCGCCTCGAACCCCCCGATGGAGATCGTGGACGTGGACTCGCCCGGCGACTCCCGGGGAGGCGGCGGCGCCGAACTCCTCAGCGGAGTGCCGCAGTTCGAGCAGAAGCGGGCATCATCCGGGTTGGCGTGACCGCACTGCGTGCAGTAGACGCTCGGCATCGATCGGCTCGGCCTCCTACCATCGGCGTGCCGCCCGCGGACCGCCCGCCGTAGCGGGGGCCGCCTGCGCCACGCGCATCCTTCACCCAACCCACGCCGGGGATCCGCCCCGGCAACGGTCCAGCTTCACCGCCCGCTCACGCGACGGTCGCCGCAACTTACGCGGCTATCACCCGAGGGGTCAACCGGAACGGTGAACCGGCTGCACCAAACTACATTCGACGATGATCGCAGGTCCATGCCGCCGCGCGGACCGCCGCGATCACGACGTCCCGGCACGGTGCCCGGTTTACCGTCCCCCCGTCCCCTCTAGGGAGACCGTACCGCGCCGACGGCCACCTTCGCGCGCCGGGTGATCAGGACGCGGGCCCCGGCGCCCTCCAGCGTGCGGACGAGACCCCCCGGGATGTTGAGCGCGGTGGTCATCGTGTGCGGGTCGCCGATGGCCAGGAACCGGTACGGGGCGGTGAGGAGCCTGCCGTCCGCGCGGACGCCGTCGCGGTCGTCCAGGAAGTGGGTGTCGACGCCGACGCGCACGTCGCCGACCTGGATGACCTCGGCGCCCGCGTCGCGGAGCTCCTCCAGGGCGTCCAGCAGGTTCAGGGCCTTCACGCCGCGCCCGGGGTCGTCGATGCGCAGTTCGATCCCGGGGCCCTCGGCGGGGAGCGTGCCCGCCAGCAGGCCGTAGGTGGTCGCCCGCTCGCGCGCCTCCTCCAGAGCCGTTCCGCCCTCGGCGTCCCGCTCCAGCCGGGCCTTCGTCTCCTCCAGGTCCCGCAGGTCGCCCCTCAGCCGTTCGGAGCGCTGGCCCAGGTCCGCGAGGGTGCCGACGAGCTCGTCCTGCCGCGCGGTGGCGAACGTGGTGTCGCGCTCGGTCGAGCGCACCTGGGCGGCGACCGCGAACCCCAGCACGAGGCACAGGAGCCCGCCGACGAGCTGCCCGGGGCTGACGCGCGGGCGCAGCAGATCGGCGAGGGCGCGCAGGCCTCCGGGCGCGGGCGGGACCCGCCCGTCCTCGGGAGGCCCCTCGTTCTCCGGGGCCCGCCCTTCCTCCGGTGCGGCCTTCTGCGCGGCCTCGCCGCCGCTCATGCGCCGAACAGCTTCCGCCGGATGGCCGCCGCGTTGGAGAAGATCCGGATGCCGAGGACGACCACGACGCCGGTGGACAGCTGCGAGCCGACGCCGAGCTTGTCCCCGAGGAAGACGATCAGTGCGGCGATGACGGTGTTGCTGACGAAGGAGACCGTGAAGACCTTTTCGTCGAAGATGCCCTCCAGCCTGGCCCGGACGCCGCCGAACATGGCGTCGAGCGCCGCCACGATCGCGATCGGCAGGTAGGGCTGGAGCCAGAGCGGGACGTCCGGCTGGATCAGCAGGCCCAGTGTGACGCCGACCACGAGCCCGATCAGCGCGATCATTCCCGGCTCCCTCCTCCCCCGCTCACCGGCCGCCCCTCTCGCCGGGGACGGCGTACCGCAGCCGGACCGCCCCCGCGGCGGGCAGCCGCAGCTCGTCCGAGCGGCGCGTGCCGTACCTGACCCCGAACCGGTCGCGCAGCGCCGCGAGCCGCCGGTCCGCGGGCGAGCCGGCGAAGGCGGCCCGCAGCCGCCCGGGGTCGCCGACCGCCGTGACCTCGTAGGGCCCGGCGAGCGGCCGGTAGTCGACCATGATCGCCTCACCGGCGGCGCGGATCGCGGTGGTCGGGGTGAGCCGCCGGCCGTTGACGCCGATGGCCCGCGCGCCCGCCGCCCACAGCCCGTTCACCAGGACCTGGAGGTCCTGAAATAGGGGGCCTGCGACCTTGAGCGTTTTGGACGAGATCATCGAAGGCGTCCGGGCCGATCTCGCCGACAGGCAGCGCGAGGTCCCGCTC